>VBPK01000072.1:0-19271 GCA_005877225.1 Nitrososphaerota archaeon | reverse complement strand
CACGATAGTCCAAAACATCTCTCTGACAGTCAATGAGGGAGACTTCATAGCAATAGTCGGGCCAAATGGATCCGGGAAGAGTACCCTCGTGAAGTCGATTTTCGGGCTGACCACAATCTTCGAGGGGACGATTATCTTCGACGGTGCGAACATTACCTCCCAAAAACCTGAGAATATTGCGCGCGCTGGTTTGGGATATGTCCCTCAAGTCTCGAACATCTTCGCCGACATGACTGTGACGGAGAACCTGGAATTGGGGGCAATCTCCAGCAGGGGGGGTAACGCGGGGGAAAGGAGGAGAGTCCTGGAAAGGGTTCTCAGGCTGTTTCCTGACCTCTCTCCGAAGTCGAGGGCGAAGGCGAGCTCGTTGAGTGGAGGGCAAAGACAGATGCTCGCCGTCGCGAGAGTGCTCATGGCAGAACCGAAGTTACTGATTCTCGATGAAGCGAGTGCGGGGGTAGCTCCCATCGTAGCGGAACTTCTCTTCCAAAAGCTCGTGGAGATGCACGAGCTCGGTCTGACACTCATCCTAGTCGAACAAAACGCGCGAAAAGCGTTGAGCATAGCAGAGAGAGGGGTGGTCCTGGTGCAGGGGAAGAAAGCCTTCGAAGGCTCCCCAGAAGAAATATCGCATGACAAAGAGATCGCGAAGTTATTCCTCGGGGAGGCCACGAACATATGAGGTTCGGGATCAGACTCGCCGATTGGTTTGGTGGGACCCAAAACATAGTTGATCTAGCGGTCCTCGCTGAGAAGAACGGTTTCGACTCCTGCTGGGTTTCTCACGACATATTCATGCGGAGCTCCTTGGTCGCGCTGACGGCGATCGCGGAGCGGACGAGTAAGATCGTCCTCGGTAACACGATACTCAACCCGTACACAACGAATCCAGCGGAGCTGGCGATGTACCTCGCGACACTCGACGAGCTGAGCGGGGGGAGGGTCGTCTGTGGGATAAGCGCGGGTGGGATGGAGTACATGGACTGGTTGGGGATACCGCATCGGAGGCCCCTGACCCGAACAAGAGAAGCTGTCGAACTCATCCGACTTCTCCTGTCAGGGAAGGTGGCGGAGTACGATGGTCGAGAGTTCAGGTGGGGAAAGCAGTGTTACATGCGTTTCAAGCCATTGCGCGGGAAGATTCCCGTCTACATCGGAGGACAAGGGGACAAGATGCTCGAGTACTCTGGCGCAGCTGGGGAGGGTGCGCTTCCCCTCCTCTATCCGCCCGAGTTCGCGGAGTACGCGGTAGGCAAGATACGAGAGGGGGCGAGAAAAGCGGGAAGGCGGCCCTCGGACGTGCAGATAGCGGGATGCGTATGGATGTCAATCGCGGGGAGGAGGGAGGAGTCGGTAATCGATCCTTTGAAGGAGTTGGTGGCGTACTTCGGGCCGCTGCTGGGTGCAAAAGGACTCGCCTCAGTGGGTCTAACCCCAGAGAGCTTCTCCGAGGTCCACCAAGCGTTCAGGGAGAAGGGTGTCAGAGCCGCGGCAAAGCTCGTGAACGAGGGGATGCTTCGACTCGCGATCTATGGTACCCAGGAAGACTGCATCTCGAGGCTGGAGAAGCTCGCCGGGGCCGGCGTGGACGAAGTCCTCATAGGAGCTCCATTGGGGCCGGACCCAAGAGAGTCGGTGCGGATCATCGGGCAGCAAATAATCCCATACCTCAGCACGAGGAGTGGGACGGGACGCAAGTAGCCCAAAAATCCGAGAAGGGTGGCGTGGCTCGTGAGAGATCGTGCGACTACAGTTGTGATAGGCGCCGGGATAATCGGGGCGAGCATCGCCTACAACCTTGCGAGGCGTGGGGCGAAGAACGTCGTGGTAGTGGACGAGTCGAGGGCGGGTTCCGGCAGCACCGCGGCTTCGCTTGGTGGATTCAGGCACCAGTTCTCAAACGAGCTTAGTGTGAAGCTCAGCATCGAGAGCATCGAAGTCATAGAAAAATTCAAGGAACTCACAGGCTTTGACCCACTGGTGGCGCACGATGGCTACCTCTTCCTCGCGACGAGCGAGAAATCGTTCTCACAGCTCAAGGAGAATAGGATCCTCCAAGAGTCACTCGGCGTATCGGTTGACCTGCTGACGCCCCAAGAACTTCTCGAACATTATCCCTTCTACAACTTCGATGGAGTACTCGGAGGGACCTTCTGCGCAAGGGATGGTCACGCTTCCACCTCGACCATTCACCAGGGTTTCATCACTAAAGCCAAAGAGCTCGGAGTTGAGCTCTACGAAGACGCCGAGGTGAAGAAGATTGAGCGCGGCGGTTCGCGTGTCAAAGGCGTTGTAACCACCAAGGGCGAGATACATTCGGAGAAGGCAGTGATTGCAGCTGGCGCATTCTCAGGGAGGATAGGAGCGTTAGCATCCGTCGAGATACCCATCAAGCCATATCCGAGGAAGGTCTTCTTCCTCACTCGCAACCTCCCGGAAAGCATTCCCTCTCAGATTCCACTAATAGTGGACGTTGATTCTACACTTGCCTTGGGGAGAGACGGCATGATGATCTTGTTCGGGGACAACACCTCGACTGGTCCGAGCTTTGAGCTCTCATTCCCTCAAGATTATGAGCAGAAAGTGATCTCGAAGCTGCTCCGCAGAGTGCCCTCTCTCTCACGCGCTTCCGTCTCACACTCGGTCTCTGGACTGTACGAGATGACTCCCGATGCAAACCCCATCTCGTCTGAAATCAACGAAGTCGAGGGCCTCTACTGCTGCGCCGGCTTCTCTGGGCACGGGTTCATGCATTCCCCCGCAATCGGAGCCCTAATGGCCGAGCTCATCCTGGACCAGAAACCTCATCTCGACATATCGAGCTACCACATCAAAAGGTTTGAGAATAAGACGCAGAGAGAGCAGCTCGTAATCTAGTCAGTCTGTCGTGACATCTCAAGCATGTTGGTCCTTTCCACCAGAGTCAAAGCTTCTGTACGCGACCGTCTTCACCGCCTGCTCAGGGATGAGCCCCTTCGGTCTGTACAAAATAAGCAAGAGAAGGATCGCAGCCTCAACCATGTAATCGAGGTAGACTAACAGATTCGAGTCTACCGCGATCGAAGCCTGTTGTAGGAGCACTCCGAGTATCTGTGTTCCCTTCTGGAGACCGATCAGAGCGATGGTTCCAACTGACCCCGATGTAGAAGACGTACAGGGCGCCGGCGAGCCCTGCCATCGCCGAACCAATCACCATTATCTGCTCTCTGACCCTCTTAACATCCTTCCCAAGGGCCTCTGATAGGATGCGGTCATCACGGACCGACTTCAGCAGTCTCCCATACGGGGAGTTTGCGAAGCGCTGCGCACCAATGTACGACAGCGTGGCGAAGCCCAGGATTGCCATCGCGTAGAGCCCCGTCGAAAGGTCTATGAGAAGGGGAGAGTTCGAGTTGCTCGAGATCCACCCGAAGGGGTTCGAGATGCCCGGGAGGCCGTTGTACCCGCAACCGAACTGAGGCGTATTTCTCACTATCACCCTGAACATCTCCGCCCCAACTAGTAGGATCATTGACAGGTACCACTCCTCCTTGACCCTTAGTGCAGGATAGGAGGCGAGGAATCCGAAGATAGAGGCGACGAGCGCGGCCACGACAAGAGCGATGAGCCAAGTTGAGACCGAGAGCAAGGGGTTCGAGGCCGAGATCGCCTCCCTCGTGACGAGCGCGCCGATCGAACAGACATCACCCACCGCACGTCCTGCGAAGAGAGGAAGGAGGGTGGCGCTTACGAGACCCGCCGAGAAGGCACCAATGCCGTAGAAGAGCACCTGTCCGAAGTTAGGTTGTCCACCATATCCGTACTCTAGGTTAAGACTCAAGGAGAGAAGGGTGAATATTCCGTACACCGTCGCGACGGAGATAAGTAAGCCGATTACATCAAACGCCAAAACTCTGTCCCTACTCTCCCTCCTTAGGTACCTTCGTTTTGGAGCGGTTCAGCCACCGCCTGGCGTACGCAATCCCGCTCATCATGTTCGGAGTCAGGCCTGTGGGTCTGAACATGAGAACCACCAGGATCATCGCGAAGGGGAGGAGCGGCTCGAACGTGAAGGGTACACCAAAAAAGTTGTTCAGGGCCGCCATGACTGTGTTCTCCGCGAAGCCGACTATGTACCCGCCTATGACGGTCCCACTCATGCTGGTTAGCCCTGCGATTATGACGACCGCGAAGATCTGAAGCAGGAGCGAGGAACCGAGCACGGGGGTGACGGCTGTGTAGATGCCCAGGAAGACCCCTCCAAGGCCCGCGAGCCCGCCGGCTATGACCCACATGAAAGGGACGACGACAGAAAGCCTGATACCGGTAACCCTGGCCAGCTCGAAATTGCTCGCGACCGCCCTCATCGACTTGCCCAGCCGTGTTACCGTTAGGAATAGTCCGACGACAGCCGAAAGCACAAGCGCCAGCGGAACGACGATCTCGTAGATGTTGGTGATCGGGGTTGTACCAATCGATCCGACGACAACAATAGAGACCGACGGGTGCGTCGACAACAGGTTGGAAATCGAGGCCCACGAGAACACTCCATACCTGACGAAAGTCGCGACTGCAAAGGAAGCAAGCACCATGGTGTAGATTGAAATCTTCCTGTCCATCATCGGTTTGTACACAAGGAAGTGTATCACAACCGCAATCAATCCCGAGACAACGAAAGCGCCCACTCCCATAAGGAGAAAGTTTTCCGGAAAACTGGACGAGATCAGGGCCCCGGTGTATGCTCCAATCGTGAGAAACTCTGCGTGGGCAAAATTTGGCAATTTGACCACCGCGAGCGTCAGAGTCAGCCCGAGAGATGCGAGCACGTATATGCTTCCTATGAAGATCGAGAGGACGATTGAATCAACCAGCCATTCCAGCAAGTGTGACGTCACCGAGTCTCAAACTATTATAAACAGTTTAAGACTCGTTTCAGTTGGGGTTCGCGCTCCACATCCCGAATAGGCTTTAATACTAAGCAACAGCTTCGATGTTTCGTATGGCCGCACAAAACATTATTGCGGTCCTAGTCATCGGTCTTCTCGTCGGAGCGGGCGTCGGCTACGCAGTGCCAACACTCCTCGCTCCCCCTGCTGCTACCACAGGTACCAAGACGTACACCATCGGTATTGTCTTCCCACTAACCGGAACACTCGCTGACTTCGGCAAATCATTCGTCAACGCCGTTAATCTCGCTGTGGACCAGATGAACGAGAACCTGACCTCCGCTGGGAGCTCAATAAGGTTCAAGACCGTCGTTCAGGACGACAAGGGCACCCCGGCCGGCGCCCTGAGCGCGGTTCAAGCGATATACCAATCAAGCAGCGCGCAACTCATAATCGGCCCCCTGACAACTTCAGAAGTTCTCGGTGCCAGAGACTACGCTAACACGAACAAGATCGTTCTTCTTCCTCCAGCATCATCCGGAACCGCAGCGTCGTTCCCCATCCTTCCAGGCGTTCCCCACTACCTCTTCAGGCCTGGGCAACCTGGTGACAACTTCGAAGGGAGCGCTCTGGCTCAACTCGCGGTTTTGTTCCAGATGAAGAACATCGTGTACCTGTACCGGGCAGATTCCTCCGGGTCGGGGAAGTACAACTTCACCAAGGGACTATTAGCCCAAGCGGGCATCCAGCAGACCGGCATCCAAATCCCACCCGACCAGAACGACTACTCCTCCGTCGTCAGCACAGCGAGTTCTGACGTCGCGCAGGTAATTTCGAGTGGCGGGAGCTACGCCACGACGGCGGTGATGATTGATGACTACGGAAAAGAAGCCCAAAACATCTTCACCCACGCGTCTACAGACCCTCAACTGACAAAGGTTAGGTGGATAGGAGTCGAGGCCCTTAATGATAACACGCTCCTTTCCAATCCCACGACGGGCGCATTCATCAGTTTAGTGAAACTCACGATTACGACGGCCTATACACCGAGCAGCCCACAAGGCAGGGTCTTCCTCAACACCTTCAAGGCGAAGTACGGTAGTCCGCCAGAACCATTCTCAAACTATGCATATGACGTCACGTGGGTCGGGATGCTCTCGGTCCTCGCTACCGGGGTCTACTCTGGACCGGCCATCGTCGCGGTCCTGCCACAAGTCGCGAACCACTACTTCGGCGCGAGCGGGACACCGACCTTCCTGGACAAGAACGGAGACCAAGCAATTGCATACTTCGCCATAGACCTCGCATTCCAGAATGGAACTGCTTATGCGTACAAGCAGATAGGCCTGTACGACGGCGCAGCGAACAAAGTCACGCTGACAGGAGGTTAAGCGTCCAGGCGAAATCTGTGCCTGGATTCTCCCCTTTATGTCTTGAAGTCCTTGTACAACTCGTTTAGCGAGTCCCATAACTTTGGAAACAGAAATTTATTGTATCTCTTGATGAGGTAGGCTGTTGTTCCGCCTTTAAGCCCCACGGTTTTGTCCCCGATTTCGGCAAAGACCAAATAGAGATGAGCGAGGTTGAACTCCTGCACCCGATAGTCATACCACATCATCGCCTTCGTGAGGGACCGCAACCCGTCCGAGTCCTCGCCTTCATTGTCTGCCAGCAACCGTGCCAACCCGATGCCCCTGCTCTTCAAGAAACTTTCGTACGGCGTCCAAAGCGTTCGACCCAATCGCTCAGATTCGTTGTAACGGGGTGAGTCCGCTGTGCTTCCGCGGCCGAGCGTCTTTCTCAACTTCAGGAAGTCACCAGGCCAGAGGCGCCAAAGGAGCTCTTCAGATTTTGCGGTTAGCCCGCTCCAGAGAGATGCGGCCTGTTCCAACAGGTGAGCAGCTTCATGCAGGTCTCCCTTCCCCATCCTTTCGTTGGTTCTCTTTAGAATGAAATTAACTCGAGTCCAGATGAGCTCGGCTTCCTGTTGAACGCCCTGGAAATCTCGCTCACCATCACAAATCAGCTCGTCGTCTTTCTTCTGAAACGAGAGTATTTTATCGGCGTGTAGATATTTCTCATAGGCAGTCTCCTCTGCCATATTATTCGCAATTGCGCCCAATCCTGCTTATATGCTTACCTTGATTTCGCGAGATGTTCCTCGTTCTATCCTTGAGGTTGGACGTCGCGAAAACTCAAGACAAATAAGGTCTGCCCTCACCTGTCGAGGCTAGCGCTTTGGTTGATACGTTCACGCAGAAGTGCACGCGGTGCGGCGAAGGCTATCCTCGACCGAAGATGGTGGGAGCTTGCCAAAAATGCGGCGGCATAATCAAGATATCATACGACTACAGCGAGGTTGGAAAGACCCTAGACAAGAAGAAGATTAGGGGGAGGCCCTTTAACCTCTGGAGATACTCTGAACTCCTGCCGCTCTCCAGCGCTGAGAACGTCATTACTCTCGGGGAGGGGGGTACGCCCCTCATAAGATCAGAAAGGTTTGCTTCGAAGCTCGGGCTGAGGAACCTCTACTTCAAGGACGAGGCTATGCTGCCGACCGGTTCTCTCAAAGATAGATGCGCCACCGTCTCAATCTCAAAGGCGAAAGAAGCAGCGGTTAAGTCCGTCGTGATTTCTTCTTCGGGGAATGCGGCGGCATCAATGTCGGCCTACTCGGCTAGAGCGGGTATCCGATGCTTGGTCTTCGTTCCCTCATCGGCCGTTCCGAGCAAACTCCTCCAAGTCACGACGTACGGTGGGAAGGTAATCAAGGTAAACGGCACAACAGGAAATTCTGTAAAGCTCGCGGCTGATGCGACCAGGAAGTTTGGGTGGCCAAACGTCTCCACAGCGGCCGTCTATAATCCCTACGCCCTGGAGGGGCAGAAGACAAGTGCCTATGAGATGGTGGAACAGTTGGACTGGAAGACTCCCGACTGGCTCGTGATTCCGGTGGGAAGTGGTAACAATCTCGCTGGACACTGGGCAGGCTTTAGCGACTTTGACGAATTAGGATTCACGAACCGAAGACCGAAAATCGCAGCGGTTCAAGCGGCGGGGTGCGCACCGTTCACCGAAGCTGTAGAGAAGGGCTCTAAACCCTCAGAGGTCCAGGCCTGGGAGAACCCCGAAACTATCGCAGGAGGAGTCAGAGACGAATTCCCCTACGATGTTGAGCTCGCCCTGCCCGCCTTGAGAGAGAGTAAGGGGGTTGCCGTCAACGTGACAGACAGTGAGATCATCGAAACGATGAAGGGTCTCGGAGCCGATGAGGGGATCTACAGCGAACCCACGGGAGCCGTTGCTGCCGCCGGGCTCAAGCACCTCGTCGCATCCAGGACAATTGACAAGGACGAACTCATCGTTGTCATGGTCACTGGGTCAGGGTTGAAAGACCCGGGCTCGCTGAGCAGGCATTTCCCCGAGCCTCCGGTAATCGACGCAGACATTAACCACGCCACGAAGTATCTCGCCTAGGATGAAGCGACGGTGGGCTTGACGTTCTCGTTGACTCTGAAGAGGTTTGTTGGATCGTACTTGTTCTTGACGGATACCAGTCGGGGGTAATTCTTTCCGTACGCTATCCTTATTCGATCATCTTCTCCCTCGCTCATGAAATTGACGTAAACACCACCCGACAAGGGTTCAATCTCCCTCCAAAAATCGCGCGCCCATCGTATGTTCCTCTCACTCTGAGAGGAGTCCACCCATGAAGCGCCAATCGCGAGCGACCACGCCTTCTGTCTGTGTGGATAGGCCACCTCATCAGTTCTTGCACGACAGTATGCGCCGTGATAATATTCGACGGCAATCTGAGAATGCGGTGACGGGACATTTTCTGTATGTGCACGGTAGGTTTCAATGAAACCGTCGCTCAGGTCGTCGACAAATCCAGACTTGAAGTAGTTCTGCTTCCCCCACGGCCAGTAGGCGTCTCTCTGAGTCTGAAGAGCTTCGTAGGTCATGGGTCTCATGTTATCGTAGAGTGGTTTCGCGATTCTTCTTCTTATCGGCGCGAGCAGCCTTTCTCCTTCGTCAATCGGACCAATGTAACCGGGTCTGATGATGACTATTGGTTTTCCATCTCGCGTCGTTATCACCTCAGCTCCAATCTTACCGACTTCATCCGGCAACTCCTGTGCGAAGTCTTGGAGGAATCCCAAGACCTCACTCGTCTTGGCGGTTGGCCATGCTACAAATCCGCCCAGTACCCTCCCGACAGGATGGAGCTTGTACATCAGAGAGGTGACAACACCAAAATTTCCACCCCCTCCCCTCAAAGCCCAAAACAGGTCCTTGTTCTGGTCTGCGTTTGCGGTGAGGAAGTCTCCATCTGCCGTGACCACGTCGGCCGAGATGAGGTTGTCACAACTCGTGCCAAACTTGCCTAATAGCCAGCCGATTCCTCCTCCTAACGTCAGACCGGAAATCCCGGTCGTCGAAACCTCCCCACCAGTTGTTGCAAGCCCATGCAGCTGTGCCTCATGGTCGAATTCTCCCCAAGTCACTCCCGCACCGGCGCGTGCCGTCTTCTCGACTGGATCGACGCTTACACCCTTCAGGCTAGTGAGATCGATAGTTAACCCACCGTCGCACAGGCCAAGACCCGCGATGCTGTGTCCTCCCCCCTTTATGGAAACGAGCACGTTGTTCCTTCGCGCGAAATTTACGGAATTCACAACGTCCGCTACTCCAATGCATCTGGCTATGAGCGACGGACGCTTCACGACGTTGCTGTTCCAGATTCTCCGAGAATCTTCGTAGCCATCCATCCCCGGGCGCAACAGCCTGCCGCGAAGACGCGTCTTGAAGTCCTGAATCAGTGACTCAGGGACTCTCTGCCCTTCAAGGTTAAGGACGCTTGTCTCAGCGAACATCTACCGTCACCTAATTTGTTGGTGCACGGCCTTTATGGGCATATTCCGGAAGCCCACCACAAAAACAGGGCAAAAAAGCTCGAACGTCATGAAACGCTGAGGTCCAGCACAAAAATGGGCAGGAGACCTGGTCTAAAGGCTTAAATCAAAAAGCAGCGTCGAACGTGACGAATGACCTTCAAGGGGTACGCTGATCCCGATTACGGCGCTGTTCTCTCCCCCGATGATTTGCCAAAGAAGTGGTACAACATCGTCCCCGACCTGCCTGAGCCGCTCGCCCCAATGCTCGATTCCCACACACTCAAGCCTGTCGGGCCGAAGCAGTTCGAAAGACTCTTTCCAAAGGAACTGGTGAGGCAACAATTCTCAAAGGAAAGATGGTTTGACATACCACAGGAAGTCTGGGAAGCCTACAGGACCCTGCCCCGTCCGACCCCACTCGTGAGGGCGAGGAGGCTGGAAAAGTTCCTGGGCACCCCAGCCAAGATATTCTACAAGGCTGAACAATTCTCCCCGGTTGGGAGTATGAAGCCCAACACGGCACTCGCACAGGCGTACTATGCTAAGAAACAGGGCCTAGAACTTGCGGTATCGGAGACTGGTGCAGGGCAGTGGGGATCCGCACTCGCGATGTCGTGTGCGAGGTTCCAGCTGAAGGCGCGCATCTACATGGTAAGGGTCAGTGCCCAGCAGAAGCCCGGGAGGAAGATCTTGATGGAGACGTACGGGGCAGAGGTCCTGGAATCCCCCAGCGAGAATACAGAGACAGGGAGAAAGTTGCTCGCCGAGAATCCAAACCATCCCGGGTCTCTCGGAATAGCGATCAGCGAGGCGATAGAAGATACCCTCGCGCAGCAGGAGGCCCGCTACCTCCTCGCCTCGGCGTTCAACTATGCGCTCGCGCACCAGACGATCATGGGTCTGGAGGCTCAGAAGCAGTTTGAGTTGATGGACCTTGTACCGGACATGATGTGTGGCTGCATCGGAGGTGGTTCCAACTACTCAGGATTCATCTATCCATTCGTCAGGGAAAAGCTGAGGGGGAGAATAGAAACGGAATTCGTGGCATGCGAGCCCACAGCTGTTCCGTCAACAACTCGGGGAAGATTCACCTATGATTACGCGGATGCGGCCGAACACACCCCACTGGTGAAGATGTATTCGATTGGACACAGCACTCCAAATCCCCCGATTCACGCCGGCGGACTGAGGTTTCATGGGAAAGCCCCCAGCCTCTCGCTTCTGATCCATTTGGGAGTCGTGAAATCCGTTGCCTTCCCTCAGACGAAGGTGTTCGAGGCGGCAAAGATGTTTGCCCAGACGGAGGGGGTCATCCCGGCACCAGAATCCGCACACGGTTTGAGGTACGCCATAGATGAGGCCATAAGATGCAGGAAAACGGGGGAGAAGAAGGTCATCGCATTCAACAATTGCGGACACGGCCTGCTCGACCTCTCAGCCTACGACGAGTACAACAAGGGGAAACTTGTTGACTGGGAGCCCCCCGAAATTCAGCTATTTGAGTACCTGAGAAAGTAGGCCCGCAACCCGAACGACCGTGAAAGCGCCCACCTAGGAATTTGTGAATCAAGAATCGCAAGAGCGTGGAGCGTAGTTAAGGTGCGTGCGATCCGTGAGGATCAAATCAAGACGATTTTTCATTCATCACCTAATAACTCAAAACTCTTCTTGGCTGAAAGCTTAAAGGTCTTCCACACACTTTCAATCCAACTTGGATGCCCTTCTTGAACTGGACGGGGTTACGAAGTCGTTCGGTGGATTGGTGGCCGTGAGGAACCTTTCCTTTTCAATAGGCGAGGGGGAGATCCTCGGCTTAATCGGGCCCAACGGGGCGGGCAAGACGACCGTGTTCAACCTGATATCCGGCGTGTACAGGCCGGAGGCAGGAAGCATCAGGTTCGATGGGAAAGTCATATCAGGTCTGAAGCCACACGAAGTTTCGTCGCTTGGGGTTGCCAGAACCTTTCAGACCGTGAGACCATTCGCCAGGATGAGCGCAAGGGAGAACGTCATGACTGGACTGCTGTTTGGAAGAGGCGGCATTAACGCGCCGAGGCGAGCTACCCAGAAAGCGCTTGAAATGCTCGAATCGGTTTCGCTTCTGGACAAAGCCGAGGTTCGCGCTGGTCGCCTCACCCTCGCGGAACAGAGGAGGCTGGAGCTCGCGAGGGCGCTTGCCACCTCTCCAAAACTCTTGATGCTAGACGAGGTCGTGGCTGGGTTGAATCATTCGGAGATGAACGCCATGGTCGACCTTCTCAGAAGAATACAGCCCGAGCGGAGAATGGCGCTAATCGTAATTGAGCACGTGATGAAAGCGATAGTGAGACTCTGCAACAGAATCGTCGTGATGAACGGGGGAGAGAAGCTGGTCGAGGGTAGCCCGTCAGAAGTCATGAGAGATGAGAGAGTGGTCGCGGCATACATGGGAAGACGAGGTAACGGCGGGGAAAGCACAACAACCTTCTCCTCAGCCCCTCAATAGAGCCGTGGTGGCTTCAAGAGCCGTTGTTATCAGTTGACTCGGTCTCGGCCTCCTACGGTAACCTAAGGGTACTGTGGGACGTATCGATGAGCGCGGAAGCCGGAGAAATCGTCTCCATCGTTGGCGCGAATGGGGCTGGGAAGTCGACTCTGCTCAAGTCGATTATGGGTCTGGTGAGGACTCAGGGAGGAGAGATAGTCTTCGAAGGAACTAGAGTCACTGGGGTGGCTCCCCACACATTGGTAGCTATGGGCATCGCATATGTTCCCGAGGGACGAAGGCTGTTCCCAGAAATGACGGTGAGAGAGAACCTTCGGATGGGCGCACCGAGAAGATGTCCCGAAGTCCATGAACGGCTGAAGGTTGTTCACGACTTGTTCCCTGTACTAGAAGAGCGAAGTTTCCAGCTAGTCACGACACTGTCGGGGGGTGAGCAGCAGATGGTCGCAATTGCCAGGGCGCTGATGGCGAAGCCCAAGATGTTGCTCCTCGATGAGCCCTCCCTCGGTCTCTCACCTATTGCGTTCGAGAAGGTCATTGGCGTTATCGAGAAGATAAACAGGGAAGGAGTCGCTGTTTTACTGGCGGAGCAAAGCTCGGAGCGAGCGATGGAAATCTCCGATAGAACCTACGTGCTCGAGAACGGGAGGGTGGCTGGCAGTGGATTGAGCGATGAGCTGTTGCACGACCCCATGGTAAGAGCAGCCTATCTGGGAGTCGGGACCTGAATTTGGCCCTGGGCACGGTAGAATTTGTTCAGGCCCTCGTGAATGGGTTGTTGCAGGGCGGATTCTTCGCCCTCTCCGCCGCCGGATTTTCTCTCATATTTGGCGTCCAGAAGGTTCTGAACGTGGCCCATGGGGCATTCATCGTCCTCGCAGCATTCGCCACGATTCAGTTCTCGATTTTGGTTACACCCGTTCTCCACATAGACCCCCTGCTCTCGATATTCACTGACTCCTTGATGCTGGCCCTTGTGGGCGGCTCAGTTTACCTTCTTCTTATCTACAGGATTGAGAGGACAGGGTTTGAAGCCCCTCTCCTCGCCACTTTTGGTCTTTCGATACTCTTAGAGTATCTGGCCTCAAACGGCATCGGTCCCTTTCCGGCGCTGGACCCATCGCACGGCATTGGGGCCCAAGCTCAGCATCAGAGCTACTCGAGTACCGCAATCCAGATAGGCCCGTTCTTCCTGCAAGAGGCTCAGGCATTGGCATTCGTCATGGCTGTTGTGGTGCTTCCTATTCTCCAACTCTTCCTTTCCAGGACGTATCGTGGCAGAGCGATTCGCGCAACGTCGCAGGACTGGGAGGCCGCTGAGTTCTCGGGCATAAACACGAAGGCGGTCAGGCTCCTCTCATTCATCACGGGTTCGGCCCTCGCGGGGCTTGCGGGGGGGCTCTTTGCGTTCACGAACTCCGTAACGGCAACAGCGGGGGATGAAGTGTTGCTTCCGGTGATACTCGTCGTGGTAATTCTAGGGGGGATTGGGAGTATACTTGGAACCCTTGCGGCGGGATTTCTTGTTGGGGTCATCATGAGCGTATCGAGCCTCATCGCTCTCACGCTGCCCTCACAGTTTCAGTTTCACGCAGACCTCGCGTCGCTTCTGACGTTTCTGATCTTCATTGTTATTCTCATGGTCAGACCAAGAGGGCTCTTTGGACACGGTATTGCTGAGTGAAGCGGAGGAGAGGGACTGGTCCCAAGTTGGCCGATAGGAGTCGGGTATGGAGGTTCGCGGTAGGCATGAGAAATCCCTCCCAAATCACGTTGTTAATCTCACTTTTTTTCGCGACAGTGTATCCACTCACCCTCTCCACGGAGGGTTCGAGGGTCCTGTCTGTGTACGCCGTCTACTTCATGTGGATTTCGCTGGCAGAGAGTTGGAACCTAGTGGGCGGATACGCAGGGCTTCTCAATCTGGGGATCTCCGCCTTCTTCGCTCTCGGCGGGGTTGTGGGAGCGCTAGCCCTGTTCGATGGGTTCCCGTTCATCATATCGTTGCTCTTGGCTGGCTTTGCTGGGGCGATTCTCGGAGTCGCACTGATACCAACGTTTAGACTCAAGAGCTTCTACTTCGCGATTGCCACCCTCGTCGTCCCACTCGTGGTTAAGCCGATGGTTGAATTTCTTGGCAACAGGGCAGATTTCACCGTTCCTCAGACCGTGATTCTCACACCGATAGGGCTCTACTACTCGGGTTTGGTCCTCGCCGGAATCACGATATTCGGCGCATACTTTCTGATGCAGTCGAGGGTCGGATTCGCCTTGAGAGCCTTAGGGGACGACGAATTGGCTTCGTCGAGTCTTGGGATTAACGTCCTGCTTTACAAATCCATAGCAGTCCTCACGAGCGGATTCATCGCGTCCGCGGCGGGTGCCTATTATCTCCAGATCATAGGGACGATCAACACAACCCTCTTCCAAAATCTCAACTTTTCTCTGTTCCCGATATTCATGGTTATCATCGGTGGAATCGGAACGTTCGAAGGTCCGGTGCTAGGGGCGGTCGTCTTTAGTTTGATAAACTACTACGTCACGAGTCAATTCCCCGGAAGTACTGTCGACACCTTCATACTTTCCTTAATGATAATTGGCGTAGCCGTGCTTTTGCCGCGGGGCCTTGTCTCCTCTCTACACGAGCTGCGAAAACGCAGGACTCCGATTCCGGTCAAATAAAGAGCGACGACTAGTAGGCAGGGGGCGGCCATGGTTGGGGCTGCGCCTTCGCCCAACTGAACGGATAGAGTATGTAGTTAGTCGTAGCGACACTCGTCGGCTCGAGCACCTGCAGCACCTGTAGCGTCTGGCCATTAATCACGGCGTTCTGCCACTGCATCATCAGCATGAATTTTCCAGACTGAATCCATTGGCCTCCAGGGGTGAAGGAGACATCTCCCATCGGTGTCTTGAAGGTCGTGGAAAGAAGGGCGCCTCTTATTGCTACGCTATTGAGCGACCCCGCCTTTTGAATCGCGTCTGCAGCTATCAACGCCTCGGTGAAGTAGACGCCTTCGAGGGTGGGTGGATGCTGCCACTTGGCTTCGTACTTGCTGACGATTTCAGAATTGCTCACGTTCTTGCCCAGAAGTTTTCCTGCGTAAGGAACGCTGGGCTGCCACGGGAAGGCGGACATCACTCCCACGGAGAGATTTCCAGCACCCCCGAGGGCGGGTATTGCGAACGGCGCAACGGCGGTTCCTCGTGTGAGGAGCCATGCCTTTGGCGCATAGTCTAGTTGGTGGGCCGTGTTCACCATCAGGACTGCGTCGGGTGGAAGGGGAAGTCCGTAAACGGCTTCAGCACCCGCGCTCTTTGCAGCCGATATGAAGCTCGTCATCTCGGAGGTGCTACCAGGCCTGAATGTCAGGTCCGAGCAAGTGCAGACGGTGTATCCAAGGGTTCTCGCATAAGCTTCACCCCCAAGGTTATTCGCCTGCGCCGCCGGATCACCCTCACCAAAGAAGGCCACCGTCACGTTGTGAGATGGAGTAGACGGGTCCACAGTCCGGAACCAGTTGAAGAAGATATGTGCCTCGTTAGTCTCATTGTGGAATGGGGAGAATATCCAGGCGTTGGAACAATCCGCGCAAGTCTTTGCGACTGAGGTATACACCGGTCCGATGTACGGAATTTGATTTCTCGACGCGAACTGCTGCGCCACGGAATCCTGAACTCCGCCGAGTTCACCCATGATCACTTGCGCATGGTACTGAGAGACAAGGGTCTGCAAATTTGATTGGGCTACGCTCGGGTCAGTCTTGTCATCCAGAACCACCAGCTTGACAATCCCTCTAGTCCCGTCGCTCAGCGGAATCCCCCCAAGGTCGTTGATCGACTGAACTGCGTATGACAGTGTCCAGTTCTGCTCCTGCCCAAAAGCCTGCAACGGACCCGTCATTGAAAGCGTCGCCCCGAAAACAACCTCGACGGTCTTCGGGGTGGTCGTTTGAATCCCCTGTGAGGTCGGGGCCAGCAAGAAGTACGACGCCGCCGCTGCCGCGATGATCACGACGATGATAACGGCGGCCACAATCGCAGAAATTGCCCTTTCACCGCGACGATGCGTCGGGCTCATCCGCTTCGTCCAATTCCGAATCGACTCTATATAAGCCTGAACTCACTCGATCGGTCGACGGCTCAGACCGGGTCCGGCCCCTCCGTTTGATTAGTCTCCAAACCCGTTCAGGTGTCAGAGGAATTTCGTTCGCATCAACTCCCAGCGCATCGGAGACGGCGTTTGCCATGGCGGGAGGAGCAATTATTGTTCCGCTCTCTCCGACGCCCTTTGCACCCAACGGATTAATTGGGGTCGGAGATTCCATTGATTCCACCATCAGTTTGTGAGGCATGAACTGTGCGGTCGGGGTTAGGTAGTCCAGAAAGGAGTCGGTCAGCAGCTGGCCGTTCTCATCATAGTTGATTTCTTCAAGAAAGCAGGCTCCGATGGCCTGAGCAATGCCACCGTGGATCTGCCCCTCAACGATCATCGGGTTGATCTGCCTACCGCAGTCGTGAACGCAATAATGTCCGAGAATCGTCGTACTCCCCGTTTCGGGATCTACCTCAACCTCACAGACATGTGCCGCATACGAAGTCGCGAGGCCGACTGGGTTGAAGTTGATAGTGCTCTCAAGCCCCGGCTCAACCCCCTGCGGAAGGTTATGGGCCGTGTAGGAAGCCGACGCCACTTCGGCTATTGAAACCCGCTTTTCAGGGTGTGAACGAGACCGAACGAAACCGTCGGAAAGATATAGGTCTTCGGGATTACCGATTCCGATCTGGCGGGCACCAACCGCGAGAATCTTCTGTGCGAGTTGGCGCGCCGCTATTAGGGCAGCGCTCCCGGCGACGGCCGCAGTCCGGCTCCCAAAGGTTCCCTGACCGTAAGGCGAGACCTGGGTGTCGCCATGGGTGACATAGACATCCTCCATCCTTAACCCAAGCTCGTCTGCACAGATTTGTGAGAGCGTTGTCTCGAAGCCTTGTCCGTGGGGGAAGGCTCCAGTCGTGGCGTGCAGTCTCCCCTGGGGGTCGATCCTCAGCTTAGCACTCTCATACCCGCCGAACTGCACCCCCAGAAGTGCAAAGACGAATCCTGGCGCAAAGCCTGTGGTTTCGGTGTACATCGAAACACCGACTCCCCTAAGCTTCCCAAGCCTTCTCGCTTCGTCTCGTCCGGCGATCATTTTTTCGTAGCCTGAAAGTATCAACAACTTCTGGAGACAGGACGGATAGTCCCCGGAATCATAGATTCCACCCCCCGCCAGCTTGTACGGCATCTCCGTCGGTTGCACCAGGTTCCGGAGCCTTATCTCTGCCTGGTCCATGTTCAGCTTCGCAGCGGCCGCTGACATCAACCTCTCAACCACGAATGCGGCTTCAGGTTGACCGAAACCGCGATACGCCGTCAATCCCACCTTATTCGTGTACACCGCCTCAGTCGTTACCGAGAATTCTGGCAGATGGTATGGGCCGTTCAAGGAGATGGACGTTATCATGGGAGTACCAAGGGAGAGTGTATGGAGGTACGCCCCCAGGTCACAATTTATCTTGACTTCGAGAGCCGTTATCTTGCCGTCCCGCGCAAAAGAGGCTTTGGCGTCTATCAGCTGCGCCCGAGACTGGGCCGTCGCCAGGAAACTCTCCCTTCTCGACTCCACCCACTTCACGGGCAGGCTGCACTTCAGCGCCAAGAGCGGCACGGCTATCTCCTCCGCGTAGACTTCTCCCTTGACTCCGAACCCCCCGCCGACGTCTGGGGCAATTACTCGGATGCGATTCTCGGGCAGCCTTAGACTTCGGGCTAGGCAAGTCCTCAGTATGTGTGGCCATTGCGTCGAAGAGTATATCGTGAACATGCCGTGGAGACCATTTGGGTCCGCTATCACACCTCTTGTCTCCATCGGGCTCGCGGCGACTCTTGCAATCTTGAAGTTACCCGATACCGTCGCGTAGGAATCCTTCATCGCTGCTGATGTATCGCCATTGGAGATGCTGACCTGAAAACACCTGTTCGACCCAAGGTCCTCATGGATCACGGGACCCTTATCCGCTGAGAGCGGGTCGAGCACAGGCTCGATGGGCTCGTACTCAACCTCCACCTGCTCTATGATGTCCTCAAGTTGCTCCCTCTCCCTCACAGCTACGGCGAGAACCGGGTCCCCGACGTGCTTCACTTTCTCTTGAGCCAGTGCATAGTGCTCGTGCGTCAAGGCATTTGGGACTTTCCAGAGAAGTGGTATGGCGTCTGAATGACTGCGCACCTCCTCTGCGGTCAGTATGGCCACGACACCTGGGTTCTCTACGATCTTGCTCACGTCGATGTGGATTATCTTGGCGTGGGCGTAGGGACTTCTAACAAAGCCTGCATATACCGTCCCGCGTAGATTTACCGAATCGAGATACCTGTCGCCTCCTGTCAGAAACCTTCTATCTTCTACTCTCCTAATCGAGCGTCCAACGAGCTTCGCAGCCTCGGCGGTCATTTGTGCCGACTGGGCAGACCCTGGGCCACCGGATGCGCCTCGGGCAGCTTCCATATGTATTGGGAACTTGGGTTTCCCAGATTAACATAAACCTTTGTTGATCTTCCTCGTTTGCAGTCGACTAGAGCCATGAATTACCGATGGTTTCCCGGACCTCGAAACGAAACAAGACGAACGCCGGCAAGAGCGGACAAGCCCCGAAGCGAACCCATTCGTGGTGCATACTCATACACGTGAAAAGTTCCAAAAAATCTTGGGCCCGTCGCCTAGTACGGATCAGGGCATTGACTGGAAAGGCGCTAGCCTCCGACGCCAGTTAAGTGAAGTGAGCCTAAGGGTCGAGGTTCACCTTCGGGCCCGCCAGACTCACTTGGCTGACAGAGGAGATATGATGAATAAGACGGCCCCAGACGAATCACTGAGCGAGACAGGCTAGTGCTGATCATCGATGGACGAATCAACCGTTCGAAGAGAATTGTCGTACACGCCTGAAGCAAAATGTGCCCGCTGTAGTTACCTACTCGCGAAGTAG
>VBPK01000176.1:3723-7380 GCA_005877225.1 Nitrososphaerota archaeon | reverse complement strand
GTTGAGGCACTCACATCCGCTGAGGTCGTCCAGATAGTCAGCAGGACCGGGGTGGCGGGGGAGATCACTCAGGTTAGGGTGAAGCTCCTCGAGGGGAAGGAGAAGGGAAGGATTCTCACCAGGAACGTGAAGGGCCCGATCAAGCTCGCGGACATACTGATTTTGAGAGATACGGAGCGCGAAGCGCGCAAGGTGAAAATCCTCGTGATAATCGCTCTAGTACTCGGCGGCTTTCTGGCCAACTTTCTGAGTGCCGCCATCTAAAGCTGTTTTTTTATCTCCTTCTCCTAAGTGTCTCCCCGCCCACCTCTTGAGAGCTTCGAAGGAGACGCTTATTCCGTAAGCGTCAATAATCTTCTCTGAAACCTCGCTGACTGTAAATCCCTCGGCCTTCAACCTCGTTATTGTGCCTCGCACTTCATCGGGGAGACGACTGCCGCCCATGGCCATTCGTCTTGCACCGGCCAGTTTCTGATAGCGGGTGTACCTCACTGTCTTCAAGAGTGGGGAGAACAAAGGGACTGCCAATGACTTTACCACCTGGGCTTTCGAGACACAGAGCGCTTCTCGGCTTCTAAAGGAATGCAAACCGAAGCTTCCCAATAGCTTCGCGCCGAACTCCCAGTTGGGACCGATCCAGAATTCGACTGTTTGACTCGCTATATTGACCGACCCGTCCGATTCGGCCAGGCCCTGATTAGCCCTCTCCTGAAATCATCCGGTCCTGTCAGCGCCCAATTCATTCTCACCGCGTCATACGTCGTAAGTTCCTCGTCTGTAAGACCGAGACAGACGTTGTAGATCCAATCTATCAAGGCCGACGATTGGGATGTCCAACAATAGAACCCGTGAGGTTTATTATGACTTCGTGGCAAGTCTGTGGCGCGTTCCATCCTTAGTCCCGCGCTCGCGGCACATAGGCAGGTGAACTCGCCCAAGTACCGGTTAGTGGAATATTTCTCACTGAGAGTCAGGTTCAGGTGTCGGTGCCACTCTCCTTGTCTCGGCTTGGCAGCGTCTCCGATCACCATCCCCAGGAGGAAGCCAAAGAGGAAGGTCCTTGACAATCCATCAGGAATTACTGCGGTGGGCTGCAGTTGCGCTAACAGAGGCTCGATATCTTCCCACCCACGTATCTCGAGGGGAACTTCCACTAACGGCCCCAAAGGTACCGCGTGGCCTGGGGAATTATTCACGCTGAGCCAAACCCGCCTATCACGCGGCTCCCCAAGCGCGAGAAAGACTTTCAAGTAGTGCCCCAGCTTCGGCAACTGGCTAAGCTTCAACCACGTCCAGACCGTTGAATAGCTCATATCCAACGCTCTCGCGACCTTGGCGTGCGACAGACCACCGTGGGACAAGTAGGTTGCTCTGCTGAATCGCGCGTACTGCTTATGCTCCCCTTCGTTCGCCTCGCACTCCTTCCAGAAGTACTTCGTGAAGCTGAGGTCGTCTCCGTGCTTGAGGAGGTGCTCAACGAGCTTTTCATCCCATTTGTCGAGCGGTTCTTTCATGGTTATGGATGGTCGCAGCCGATTTAACCACCACTCTTTCTGCTACTCGCCCGCTCTGCTTGCCAGATTTTATCGCTCTGTTTATATTGACACTGCGACGGGGACGTCCTGTTCATCCGTAGGGCGATGGTGGTAGCTTGAATTGTATACTCCCAAGAAATGTTCTTTCTGCGGCAGAGAAGTGTATCTCGGCCTCGGAATAATGTATGTCAAGAACGACGGCTCCACTCGGAGCTACTGCTCATCGAAGTGCAAGGTAAACGACCTGAAGCTTAAGCGCGACCCGAGGAAGCTGAAGTGGGCGAGAGGAAGGAAGTAGATAGGTGAGTTCAGCCGCGGAGGAGACCCTCGTCGTGGTGAAACCCGACGGGGTCAGGCGGGGTTACGTCGGGGAGATTCTCTCGCGATTCGAGAGGAAGGGGTTCACGATAAGGCAACTCAGGATGATCACGATGACGAAAGCTCAGGCGGAGAAGTTCTACGACGTGCACAGGAACAAGCCCTTCTTCAATGAGCTCGTTTCGTTCATCTCCAGCGGACCCGTCGTAGGGATAGTTCTCATCGGGAGGGATGCCGTCGCCACGGCGAGGCGGATGGTGGGAGCAACGAAGGCCTGGGAGAGCGAAGCGGGGACGATAAGGGGAGACCTGTCCCTCGGGTTGACAGACAACGCGGTGCACGCCTCAGACTCGACGTCGAGCTTCCAGCACGAAATCAAAGTTCTTGGCTTCTAACAGGATAAATACGAGGTCTCCTCGAAGACGAAAGGGTTTGATTTTCCGTGTCCAGCGCCACCCAGACGCTTCGCCAGCCTGTCGTCGTCGTCCTCGGTCACGTGGACGCCGGAAAATGTGTTAGTGGAGACACTCTTATTCAGCTTGCGGACGGAACGATAGTCGAAGCTCGCCAGGTATTCGAACGCTTCAGGACCGGCGAACCAGTCGAGAAGAGCGACGGGATCGTTTATGAAGCGGAGGGGCTCCAGTTGCTTTCAGTTCAAGAGGACGGGAGCATCGCTCCAAAGTCAGCCTCCTACGTATGGAGGTTGCACGCTGACAAGCTCATAGAAGTCCAGACAAAGGCCGGATACGCAATAAGGACCACTCCAGAGCACAAATTCCTGGTCTTCGAACCTTCGGGGGAGGTGAGGTATGTCGAGGCAGAGAGACTCAAGCTCGGAGACTACCTCGTTCTTCCTTCGAGGGTCAGGGTTTTTCAGACTGACCTTGGGACGATCAAGGCCAAGATACTCCCCCTACTCTCAGATGACTTTCTGCTAAGAGTCAGTCCGAAACTAAACGCACGGGTGAGGGCGGCGGCCGAGGGAAGACAGCGAAGTCTCGGCGTTCAGTTAGGCGACCACAACCTCGAGTTCCACATAAGGAAGGGCTATTACAGGGCGAGCGTTTTTCGAAGAATCGCGGCCGAGCTTGACCTGCCTCTGAAGCAAGCCTACGACTCGATAACCGCCATGAAATTCGCGTCAAGAAAGCAGAGGGCCACTCACAAGTCGCCTTGGGTGCGGTTGCCCCAGACGAAGAAGCAATTCGAAGCGCTCCTCTATCTTGTAGGACTGCTTTACGGCGACGGGCTCGCTGAGAAGGCTCATCTTGCCAATGTCTCGAAGGACATCATCAACGAGTTCAGGAGATGTGTGTCTGTCACCTTCGGGGTGGGAACCAATCAGGCCTGGCGCCGAACCTGCTACATCATATCTCATAAGGGAGGCAAATCGCTCGCCAGGTTTCTGACGGAGGTCTTCGACTACCCAACGACAGACAAGACACTCGTTCTTCGCATTCCCGAGATCGTCTCTGCGATGCCGGACCGACTTGTCGCGAAGTTCCTTCGGGGATTCTTCGACGCGGAGGGTTTCGTGACAGAAGGCAGAAACATCGGAATAGGTTGTGAGAGCAGGGTATTGATGAAGCAGCTTCCGATGCTGCTTCAGCGATTCGGATGTCTCGCTTATTTCGCGAAGAAGACCAGGAGGAACGAACTGGTCATCTCTGGCCGACGAAACGTTTCGGCGTTCGTCAATAGTATAGGCTTCCAAGACCGCTCAAAGATGAAGGCTGCCCGCAGGAGGCTGTCTTCGTCCGAGACGAATCGCGTCTTCGAGCTTACGCCAATCCCGGGAGAG
>VBPK01000176.1:0-3655 GCA_005877225.1 Nitrososphaerota archaeon | reverse complement strand
TGGAACAGGCACTTCCAGCTAGCGAGTTATGAATCGTACCAGAGGCTCAGCGCGAACTTCCTGTCGCAGATGTTTCAATTTGTACCCACCTACAAGAACCCAACGCTCCAACAGACTCTGACCAATCATTCCATGGTGCGGGTGAGTGGTCTACAGTCCCTCGAAGGTGACTACACAGTCTTCGATTTCACTGTACCCGAGACCCACAACTTCCTTGCCAACTGTCTGATAATCCATAACACCAGTTTACTCGATAAGATACGCGGCACCGCCGTCCAGGCGAGGGAAGCGGGCGGAATCACCCAAGAGATCGGAGCGAGCTTCTTCCCGATTGAGACACTCCAGACGATAACCGGAAACCTCCTCGACAGAGCGGGGGGAGAGCTGAAGATACCCGGCCTCCTCGTCATCGACACGCCCGGCCACGAAGTCTTCTCCAACCTCAGGGTGAGGGGTGGTTCTGCGGCCGATATCGCCATCCTCGTCGTCGATGTCCTTAAGGGGCTGGAGAACCAGACGATAGAGTCTCTCGAGATTCTGAAACAGAGACACGTCCCGTTCTTGGTGGCGCTGAACAAGGTGGACATGATCAAGGGCTGGAGGAAGGGAAGCGAGGGCCTCCTCTCGGAAGTCCTGAAGCAACAGACGCCAGAGTGGAACGACGAATTCGAGGAGAGGCTCTACAACGTGGTGGGCTCACTTTCGAGGCTCGGCTTCGAGTCCGACGCCTACTACAGGGTGAAAGACTTTCGCAAGCAGGTCTCCATCGTGCCCGTCTCCGCGAGGTACGGAATGGGCATCCCCGAGCTTCTCGCCGTCCTAATAGGGCTCGCCCAGCAGTTCCTGAAGGGAAGGCTCTCGGTGATCGAGGAGGCTGAGAGGGGGCGCGGGATAATCCTCGAGCTGCAGGAGGAGGCGGGGGTCGGGCAGACCGCCAACGTAATCCTCACGGAGGGGAAGTTCGTCGTGGGCGACAACCTAGTCCTTGTCAAGAGGGAGGGCGCGGTCAAGTCGAAGGTCAAGGCCCTCTTCATGCCGAAGCCGCTCGATGAGATGCGTGACCCGAGGGACAAGTTCACCCCGGTCCAGAGCGTCTACGCAGCCGCAGGCGTCAAACTGGTCTCGACAGACTTGGAAGGTGTCATCCCCGGTACCCCGGTAATCACTTTCAAGGATGAGTCGGAGTTCGCCGCTCTCAAGAAGGAGGTGGAGAAGGACCTCCAGAACGTCGTCGTAAAGAGAGACACGATGGGTGTCATCGTGAAGACCGGCTCGATCGGTGGGCTGGAGGCCCTTCTACAGATGCTCAAGGAGAGAGGGATACCCGTGAGACTCGCAGACATAGGCGATATCTCGAAGAACGACATGGTGGAGGCCGAGGTGGTAAAGGACCACGACCCCTACCTGGCCGCGATCCTGGGCTTCGACGTGAAACTCCTCCCCGATGCCAAGGAGATGAAGAACGGGCAGGTCTTCATCTCGTCGGTCATCTACGAGGTCATCGACAAGTATGCGGAGTGGGCAGCGAAGGCGAGGGAGGAGAACGAAAAGGTCGGGCTGGCGTCCCTCACGACACCGGCCAAGCTGAAGGCCCTCCCGGGCGCCTTCTTCAGACGAAATGACCCGGCCGTCTTCGGGGTCGAGGTGTTGGCGGGAAAGTTACACCCGCACGCGAGACTGATGAACGCGGAAGGGAAGGAGTTAGGGAAGGTGGAGCAGATCCAGGACAAGGGAAAGAATCTGGAGAGCGCGAGGATGGGGGATAAGGTCGCGATCTCGGTCAGCGGGCCGACCCTCGGGAGGCAGATTAGGGAGAACGACTTCCTCTACTCCCTCCCCCGAAGCCACGATGTCAAGCTCCTCCGCGGAAAGTATCTGAACGCCCTTAGCGAGGATGACCTGCAGGCGCTCGAGGAGATAGTTAGGATCCGCTCCGCTACGGACCCGATGTACGGATTCTGAGCTAGCGATTCAACTCTTATAACGAGAGTGACGGCGGAGGCCGAGGATGGCTAACTTCAAGCTCGTCATCTCTGACCCGAAGAAGGCGAAGTCGGAGGTCCTCGAGGTGAAGGACTCGAACGCCCAACTCTTCATGGGGCGCAAGATCGGAGAGGTGGTCGACGCGGCGAGCAGCGGTTACAAAGGAAAGCTGAGGATTACCGGCGGTTCGGACAGGGCGGGGTTCCCCATGCGGGGGGACGTTCTGGGCGGGGGGAAGAGGTACATCCTCCTCACCAAGGGAATCGGCTTCCAGAAGGCAGCCGAGGGCGAAAAGAGAAGGAAGCTCGTACGGGGAAACACGGTCACCGAAGAAATCTACCAGATCAACGCAGAGAAGGTCGAATAGCAAGGTCGGACTTCACACAGCTCACCTGTGATTCTTTCTCTCCTTCTTTTCTTATTGAAGCGAACAGAGGTCAAAATCCGGCCAAGTCATCAGTTCGTCTTTTATCGTAGAATCTTAGATGCAAAAGTGTCGTAACCGACTAATATGTACGAGGTATGGAGGATTCATGAAGATCTGCAACGCCTACGGGCGTGGACGAAGACTCGGCTCTGTCATCAAGCTCCTCGCGATAACGTCTCTTCTTGCGTTCGTGCCTCTCTTGAGGAGCGTTCATGCGGCCTCAGTAACATCCTCCCTAACAGTCACAAGCCAAGACACGAGCGGCAGCACGATTAGTGGCTACTACACCGTGCTCCTCGACTCGCGCGGCCGCACCCTGGCAACCGGCTTTACCCCCGTCACTTTCACCCTGGATCTTACGGTCCCCACCACTTCATACTCCGTTCTTGTCGAGAACTTCAATGGGGTTGTGTTCGACCACTGGGTCGACACCAACACCGCGGATAATCCCAGGGACGTATCAGTTGCGCTCGACCCAACACTGGCGACGGGGAGCCTGACCATAACCGCAGTATACACGGACACCAATGCAATTCCAGCGGGTGACTCGCGAATCTCCGTGACTACAATCAATTTACAAGGTCGACAAATACTCGGGTACTACACAACGCTCTGGCAGAATTGCCAGGACCAAACTCAGTTCGGAAACTGCGTATTCCTTGGTGCGTGCTTCTGTCCGTGCAGCTTCCTAGTTACCAATGGAGGGAAATATCAGGTCGCAGTCGCTGACTATGGTACCGAGGTCTTCACTCATTGGACCGACAACACTGTGAACAGATTCTACGACCTGACTGTTCCAGGTGCCACCACGACAATCAGCCTGACCGCAGTCTACACACCGTAATCCGCGCACCCGAGGGGCCTGTCACTCTTCTGGTCGCGCTCCCTTTTTTTCGCGTAAGGATTTGACTCCGCTCGACCGGTGCCAGTCTGTTAGGGAGGCCTATGAACCGTCGAGAAGTTCGGCATCCGACCCGTCATGCGTGATTCGCCACGAGAATTACGAGTAATCTTGCGTTCTGACCTCTAACGAAAGAAGTTCTTGCCCTAGCGGCTGAGTGTGGCCGCCTACCGGCCCTCCTGATTTGTTCGAGGCGCGAGATGATTCGAAGGTTCCGGCCGTACTTAGACCCGAGGCGCTTCTTCGAGGGAAGGGGAAAAGACCGAAGGAAAGCCTCTTATACGAGAAATTGCAAAATTCGCGTAAGCGTGGCTATATAATGGCTAAACTTGACGAAATTGATA
>VBPK01000175.1 GCA_005877225.1 Nitrososphaerota archaeon | reverse complement strand
CTCAGCAGGGCGATCTCTTTTGGGACTCGGGCCAGGCGCCAGATTGATGCTGGAGGAGGGCGGAGTCGCTCAGACACATGTGATTGGCACGCTTAGGGCGGCGCTACAGTACCTCAGGGATGCGCTGAAACCTGGTTCGAAATCCCTCCACATCGACATCGCTAGAAGAATCCCCATCTATGTAGGTTGCCAGTCTCCCAAACTTCTCGAATGTGTTGGGAGGTGGCAAGTAGGCGCGATGCCACTCCTTACTCCGCCTTCTTATGCCACGCACGCGATGCAAGCGATTAGGAGGGGGGCTAACACAGCGGGAGAAGGGGTAGACAGGCAGGAGCTTATCGCGTCGATCCTAATGTCGCTGTCGACAAACGAAGAAAAATCGCGAGAAAGCTTCGCGAAGTTCATCATGTCCGTGTTGGCACATCTTTCTCCGCACCAGCTCAAAGAGGCCGGATTTGATTCAGCTGAAGTTACAGATTTGCTCAAGACATACGCAGAGCGAGGTTGGGCGGCGGTTCCGGAGAAGGTGTATCGGCTTGGTGTCACTGATGTCGAAACATGCGTCAAGAGCATTGAAGTTGCTTCAAGGGCGGGATTCGGCAGGGTGAAGTGCGGTTCGCCCCTTGGACCGGACAAGGAGGAGGCGCTCACAATCCTCGCGAATAGGGTTGTACCACATTTCTAGAGCTAGAACGATTGACGAATTACTCTCTCAATCGCGGGAATCAGGTTCAATCCGGTCGGCGGGTTAGTCGTGACGACCAACATTCTGTTTGAACCAACCTGTACCACGACTGCGTGCACCTTCTCCATCCTAGCGAACATGAATTCGAAACGCCCAAAGTAGCGTTTATTGGAAGCAAGCAGAACCGGGTAGAGCGCACTCGCTCTGTCAATCTGTGAAGACTTCTTCGGAGGGTCAAGCGAGGGAATCCCCCTCTTCATTCCGCCAGCAAGCCTCCTCCCCTCCCAGTCGAAGAGCGCGGCGAACCTTACGTCCTCATGGAGCGCAAGCACTTTCTCCACAAAGGTCTGTAAATCTTTGTGGGCCGATTTGTGTTCCCTCACGCTCCGTCCCAGCTGGTGCCACCTTCAAAAAGACAGCGGAAGTGTCCTAGAGAGCGGAGTCCGTGTGTGCTCTAACTCGATCTGAGACGCGGGACTTGGACCTACTCGGGGTTGAATCCCACCGTGCCCGCCATCGTTTGATATTGGGCCTTGTTTTTTCGAATCAACTCGGGATTCTGAGACAGTCATACCATTGGAGATTATCCCAAATGGTATGAATGCAACTTTGACGTTTTCAAGTTTAGGCGTCCTTTCTTTCCACACATCACCTTCTTGTCCTGAAGAAGCCGGCATCCAACTATTCGTGGAACACCCCACACTCCTTCTTCGCCCCTACGAGGCGCGTCCACTATTCTCCACTCGAGGATGCCCTCAGTGCATTTACCATAGGAGTACCGGCGGACATAATGGACCTCCCTCCTGAGGAATGACTCTACGTCCTTCCTCCAAGCGAGTCTCTTCCTAGTATTCTATCAGCGCATCGAATAAGAGTCACCTGAAGCCTGAGCAGGCGAAGATTGTCAACGAAATGACTAAGAACTTATCGCGTATGTTCGTTCCCTTCTTGTACACGAAGGCAGGGCGCTCTACCATAATCTGGCACTACGATTACCGCGTTATCCCGACCTCCCTGCAGCAATGAATCTTCTCGGCTTGAAAGCGGACAATGACAACTTTCGATTCTGCAGAACCAGCTACTGAGAAGCAAGAACAAAGTTCATTCGATTGTCAGACAAGCGGGAAGAGAGGTAAGAAGAGCACTGCGCGACCTCTCAAAAGACGAGCAAGATCTCCTTATTCAGCCTATCCGTTTCGCGGACTAATCCTTTTTTAGTTCGTGGAGAGCCCCGCCAGTTGCACCCCTTGCGACTCTTCTTGCAATTAGGATCTTCATACGATCTACCAAGAATTATGGAGCTAGCCAAGAGGGCAGAAGAATCGGGTTTTTACGGTGTCGCTCTTGCGGAGCATGTCGGTGCCTCTTCTGAAGACGTCATGGTGGCCATGGGCGCACTTTCTCAAGTATGCAAGAAGATAAAACTGCTCACGAACTTGATAAATCATCACCCGCGTCATCCGGTCGTCCTCGCAATGGCAGCTTCCACACTTTCAGCCGCATCGAATGGGAGATTCATACTTGGTCTGGGTACCGGTGCCGCTGATTCGCTCCAATCGCTGAACGTAGACGACGAGCACCCGATTCGCAAGATGGGGGAGGTTATGGAAATCATTCGTAGGCTATTAGCGGGGGAGGAAGTCAGCTATCGAGGCGACTTCTTCAAAATATCTTCAGCGAAACTCGTTCAGGGGAAGGGACTCCATGTCCCGATTTTTGTCGCTGGGATCCAAAACGCCATGCTGAGATTCGTTTCGAAGCGAGCCGATGGGATATTACTTTCGAATGGCTCAACAGTAGAATATGTGAAACACTGCGTAAAAATCATAAAAGAGTTCTCTCCTCCTCATTTCGAGACTGCCTGCAGTATTTCGTACATTCCAACTTCAAACAGGGAAGAAGGACTGAAGATTGCGAGGGAGATCGTCTTGAGATATTTAGTAATTCCCGGAATCGGAGAGACCATACTTGAGAATTCTGGATTCGACCCAAATATCGCGAAGGACGCTAGAAAGCAGGTGTATAGGGGGTTGAAGCCTGAATTGCTCGAAAGCATGGTCGCATTAGGAAAAGAAGAGAAGCTGATCGAGAGAATACACATAATGCGGAAGTCTGGCATTACAATTCCCATCATTCTCACTCAGCCGCCTTATATCGAACGTCTTTTGAGCTTGCCTTCAAGCTTGGCTTGACATCAACGGTGATGTGATGGCTTCAAGTTACGTTCAAAATCAAGTGAGACGGGATTTTGCCGTTACTCCCAAGGGCCAGACACATTACATGAGCGCGGGCGCAGGAATGCCCGTAGCTCTCTTGCATGAGAGGCCATTGTCTTCGGATGAGTTTCGGGAGGTCCTTCCTCTTCCCCCAGGGTATGCCGACGAGTTGGTGCAATGCTCCCTATACGCCAATCTCCGGGTTCGACCCCGATGGGATTCGGACCCACAAGAGAGAGTGACTCCTGGACCATTGAAAAAGAAGGATTTTGAAGAGTCGGAAAGACATCACTTGCGAGCTGCATGGCGACCAAGCTTGGAATCCGGACTGTTGTCATAGACGCTCGCATCGAAAGTGACTTTGCACGAGGATTGGTCGATGGGCTTTCAGGATATCACACAGTCAACGTAGGGGAAGTGCTGCGATACGTCACGTGCCCGTTTCTGTGAGGCTTTTGTAGTAGTCACTTCGTCATCTCGACATAGAGTCTCCTGAAAAGCCTCTGTACACGTA
>VBPK01000174.1 GCA_005877225.1 Nitrososphaerota archaeon | reverse complement strand
CACTTCGCCTTCGGTGACATACGAAACCAGCAACTGGTCAAGATATGCCTTCGAGACGTTGAAGCCGTCGTTCACCTCGCCGCAATTGCGAGAGTGAAGAAGTCCATCGAGGAGCCGCTGACCACTCACGACATCAATGCTTCGGGAACGCTCAACCTCTTGAAGGCGAGTTCGGATGCGCGGGTTCGCAAGTTCGTCTTTGCTTCATCATGCGATGTTTACGGAGATGCGCATGAACTTCCCATCAGCGAGGGTCATCCTGTGAACCCTCTTTCGCCCTACGCCGCGAGCAAGTTGGCGGGGGAGGGATACTGCCAGGCCTTTGCCAGAAGCTACGGGCTCGACACGGCGTGCCTGCGGCTCTTCAGCGTGTACGGTCCGAGGCAGTACGGCGGGGAGTACGGCGGCGTCATCAGCAGGTCGCTCGATAGGCTGAGTGATAACTTGCCTCCCATCATCGAGGGGGACGGAGAGCAGTACAGGGACTTCATCCACGTCCGGGATGTCGCGGACGCTGTCCTGAAGGTCCTCCGAGGCGAGAAGTGCGCCGGCGAGGTCTACAATATCGGGAGTGGAAAGGCGACAAAGGTCAACGAACTCATCAGGTTGCTGCAGAGATTGGTCGGGAAGGAGGGTATCGAGCCTATGCACCTAGATGCCGTCTCGGGAGAGATTAGGTCGAGTCTAGCCGATATTCGCAAGGCGGTTCAGCAGCTCGGATTTGGACCGAGGTTGGAGCTCGAAGAAGGCCTAAGCCTTCTAGTCGGGAGGCAGATGGTCTACGCGGACAGGTAGGCCGTTTGTCGTCGTTATCGCGAAGGCCGACTTTGCAGTACTTGCCCCTGAGTTTTCTTTCAGGAGTGCAATTGGGCGCTCCGAAACCTCGGAAATAGATTGGAACATTTGTTCTAAGCCCCCATGTCCACCGCTGGCCAAAAGCCATACTCGACCCGAAATTCCACGGCGACTTTCGCATGCGGTTGTTTACCCGCTCGGGAAACTGGGAGCTCTCTGCATCGCCATCGTCTCGAGAATCCACTTCATCCTCGCCTCGGCTTACCAAGAATCTCGGGTTCCTCGCTTCACCTCTCCCACGCAGGGCGAGCCCAGCTCTTCTCGCGGGAAGGTGACGCTTATATCGCGGACTGCAATCTTAGTGCATGAATAGCTTGGGGTTCAAGGAACCCTCCCAGGAGGAGATGAAGAAAGCCATGGCTCGCATCGATGAATTGCTGGCGGATCCGGTGAAGTTCGAGAAGTGGCTCGATAGGGCGATACAGGCTTGGCGGAAGAAGAGAAGAAACTACAGGCGCTGATTGAGATACTCCAAGCAGCGATGAGGAAGCGGGTCCTGCTCTCCTTCGACCGAGGCCGCGAGAATCTGTTCGATGAACTCGCTGACCTCGACTTGATTTTGGAAGTGAAGGGGAAGCTGAAGGGCTAGTTTCGAGTACCCATTTGTCGAAAGTACCCGCTACTGATGTAGTTGAGCCATGCCAGCGTAAGCCCTTTCACGTTCGCTTCGTTCGTTTCGTAACCAACCGGGGCAACGTCGAGTCAACAACGCGTCCTTCAAGCAATGCTGATAACCCAAAAATTTCATAGCGTCTCGGGGACCTGAAGCTAGCCGAAAAGGTCGCGAAGTGGGAGCAAAGACGATGAAAGGAGTACATCGGAGAGATGAGGAGACAAGGGAGGCCAGAAAAACTGTACGTCGGGTCAAAGAAGGGAGAAGGAAGGTCGAGCTATCCCACCGAGAGGAGTAAGAACCGAATTCCCCTTCTTGCGTTCGCGATTGACTGAAGAGCTGGCTTTGGTTCAGGAGCGTCGGGTTGGCGCTAATATGCGTCACTCAACTATCTTAGCGTGGCACTACTCAACCTTCTCACCCAGTCTATCATCGAGAGATGGGTGATGCTGACCGGGATTGCGGGCATCGCAGCGATGGGCGTCGACAAGCTCCTGGCAGTCATGGGCTGGGACAGGATAAGCGAGAGGACGCTGCACATCATCGCGCTTCTCGGAGGCTTCTGGGGAATCATCTTCGGCGCGTTTCTGTTTCGCCACAAGACATCGAAACCGGAGTTCTGGCCTCCCGTCTTGTTCGCGGCAGCGCTCTGGGTAGGTCTATTCCTCGCGCTTGTGTTCGGCTACATCCGGCTTCCCGGCGGCTCGTAGGCACGTCTACGAACCTTCTCGAGCGATCTCCCTGACCTTATATGACCGCCGAGAATTACTCTTCGTTGTATGCTCGAACCCCTAACGAAAAAGGAGTTACACGAACTCGAGGAGATTCTAAGAGACCCCGCCAAGAGACGCAAGCAAGCGCTGAAGGCGATTGAAGCTTGGGTTCGGCAAGGGACAGACAAGTCCGGGAAATCCTCGAAGAACTCGAGGAGACGCTCCTAGACCATACCGGTGGCTTTCAGAAGGAGTCCGGAGACGTTACTCCAGGAGGTCGCTTCTCTCAACTTGGTAATTGAACTGAAGGAAAGGCTGAAGAGCCAAAATCGTTGACCCGGAGAGTACGAGATGTTTCACTCCGGTTTTCCGGAGTGCTCGCCTTGATGGCAGGTCCTTGAGGAACCACTCGACCTCTGTGCGTCAATCTCATTGACGACAGTACGCTTCCATAAGCCGTGGAAGACTACAAGAGCAGATCGAAGGCAAAGAAAGCCATTGGAAACCACCTTCTTGTAGCTCATCTCTTCCTTCCCACAATCGAGAGCGCCTTCTCGACCGTAACGATCTTAATCCCCTTGAATTCCTTCAGTTCGAGCATATGTTTGTCTCCCGTCACGATGAAATCCGCATCGCCTTCTTTCGCCGTGCTTAGCACGTTATCATCCGGGTTGTTGAAGACTCGAACTCTTGACCTGGGCCGCACGAAGACAGCTTTGGAGAGTAGTACTCTCAGGTATTCCGCGACCGCTTCGTCATCCGCGTACCTTTTGATCTTCTCGTCCGCTGTCACTCTCGAAAACTCTTCTATGATTGGTTCGGAGAGTATCAGTGCATGGTCGGGACGAAGCATCGCCTTCAGAAAGCTCCGCGGCCTTCCACTTTTGATGAGAGCTGAGACCAGGACGTTCGTGTCCAGTACGACTCTCATCCGGAGACCTTAGCTCTTGCCGTGCCTGTGCTTCTGAACTATCTCGTCTATCTCAGTTTCGCTGAGCTCGCCGTACTTCGCCCTTCGTGCAACAACTCGCCTGTAAATCGCTTCGAGCCTGTTCTCCACGTTCTTGATTTCCAGCTTCTTCATGATCAAGGCGTCCTCGAAGGGGTAGACGAGGAGTTTGCTCTTTGCTCCGATTCGAAGCTTTTGCCTCAAGCTCTGGGGTATTACCACCTGACCCTTGCTGCTCACTACGACTACATCAGCCTCTTCCATGCTTCTCGAAGTGAATTCTTACTTTCTTA
>VBPK01000173.1 GCA_005877225.1 Nitrososphaerota archaeon | reverse complement strand
GAACGTAACCTCCCTCGTCTCGAGCCTGAACGTGGCGGTAGCGCTCTCATCCGAAGCCGACAGACTTCAGAATTCGAATCCGGGGAGAGCAGCCCAGTTATCTTCACAGGCCGAGGCCATCGCGACTCAGGTCATCGCGGAGGCGCTAACGGCTCGCGAAGCGGCGACTGCGAGCAGGCAGGTTGCAACGGAGGTCTACGTTGTTGAGCTTCTGGCACTTGCAGGGATGGGCGCCTTCGTGTACAGGTACGGGCCGAGGATCCTTTGGAGGCTCTGGTACGAACTGCACTCAGATTGGAGTGTCAGAGCGTGATCCCAGACAGAGCCGTCACCGCCTGCGCCTTGGGCGCGATAATAATTGTCGGGGCGATAATCTCCGCGCAATACTTTCTCGCGGGGACCGTCCCTCAGCCCTTTTCTGAGCTAGCGGTCCTAGGGCCAAACGGGAAGATCGGGAATTACACGTCAAGCGTCGCCGCTGGCCAGAACTTCACGCTCGACCTTTACGTCGGCAACCATGAAGGTCAGGTCACATACTACCGCGTCTACGTCAAGCTCGGGAATATCTCCAGCGTCGTCGACCGGAACGTCTCCCTTTCGGCCCCCCCGATTGCTGTATACGACGTCTTCCTGAAGGATAACCAAAACGTGGTCCATCCCATGACTTTCCAGATAGGCAGGGTCGGCGCAGAACAGAAGCTCGTCTTCGAGTTGTGGACCTTCTCTCCGGTGAAAGATGCCTTCGCGTACGCGCACTCCTGGAACCAGATCATATTGAACGTCACGGGGTCAAGCCAGCTGTGAGGGCTCACGAGGAGGCGGTTCGGGCGAGGCATCTCGTGGTGAGGAACGTCTACGCCCTGCGAAGCCTGGGAAAGGTCTTCCTCCGGGACCCCACCCCCCCGTCAACCTTCTTCGAGTACGTAGCCTCCGGCTACGCGCTCGCGTTCTGGGGAGCGGCGGCGGCCGTTTTCCTCACTTTGGCGGCGGTCTACCTCCTGCCTCAAGGACCTCCCGCTCTCTACTTTCGTTATGTCCTGGGGGTGGTCTTCGTCCTCTACATGCCGGGACACGCGCTGATCACCGCGCTCTACCCGAAGGCGGAGGACCTGAATGGCGTCGAGAATCTCGCCTTGTCAATTGGTCTCAGCCTCGCTGTAGTCCCGCTCATCGGTCTGATGCTCAGCTACACACCCTGGGGGGCGAGGCTCGAGTCTACAATCCTGTCCCTCTCTCTCTTTACGATCGCGCTATCACTTGCGGCTACGTCAAGAAGGATGACCTTTGTGAAACTCGAAAGCCATTCGAACCACATGCCCATGCAACGCGAAGGCGGAGAGGGCCTTCGCTCGCATTCGACCGCATGACCCTTCCTTTTGATCAACCCTCAAGAGACCGTATTGCAGCAAGCTCCTTTCACCCGGAGCGATGGGGTGGGAGAGGCGAGAGCGCGCCTTGTTTCTTTCTTCGGCCCCGACGGCTCGGGGAAGACGACCCAGGCGAAGATGCTCGCGGAGCATCTCGGGGCCAGAGGGGTGAAGGTCAGGCTTGCGTGGATAAGGTCCAAACACACCCTCGCCTACCTCGTCCTGTCAGCGATGCGCCGCCTCTCGCCAGGCTCTGTCGTGGTGAGCCCGGGCGGTGGGGTCATGCGAATCAGGGGTGTCGGGGGGAGGTCTTGGGCAATCCTCGAGTTCCTGAGCCTAACGCCGCTCGTGCTCCTTCGGGTCTACCTCCCTCTGATCTCTGGGAGAGTCGTCATAGCCGAGAGGTTTCTCGTCGACTCCATCGTCGCGATTGCGTACACCCTCGGTGACGCTTCCTTCGACACAAGCAGGGAGGCGAAGCTGATGCTCGCCATGATTCCCCGGAACTCAGTCCTGATCCACCTCGACAGCGATTACGAGGAGATCACGAGGAGGAGGGGCGTCTACTCCGACCCTCCCGATTTCGTACGGTTCCAGCGGGCGATGTACGAGAGGCTCTCAAGACGGCTGAGGGCGGCGAAGATAGACACGACCACAGAGCCGGTCGAGGAGACCTTCCGCGAGATATTGAGGGTCGCCGGCGTCGCCCAGCAGGCAGGCTGAACAGCGGGGCGGAGCAACCTTGCTAGGGCTGGCGGAGCCGCTCGCTGAAGCGGAGGAGCTGACCTCGGAATTCAGGGGGTACAGGGAGTGCACTGCGTTTTCGGGGAAAATAGCGATAGTCGGGTTCGGGAAGATGGGTGCGCTGCACGCCACCATCCTGAAGATGCTGAGCCCGGAGAGCGAGATAACGGTAGTGGAAAAGAGCAGACTCATCAGAAGAGGCGCTTCGACCTTCCTCAAGGATGTGAGGTTCTACGGCGAGCTGGACGAGATGCTCGAGAAAGAGGAGCCAGACATCGTCTACGTCACTTCCCCCGCGGTCACGCACTTCGCCTTGCTCTCGAAATTAGCCTCCTCCTCGGACGGATCTATCTTCGTCGAGAAGCCACCCACACGGGACTCCAAGCAACTCGTCAGGGTCCTCGGCGCGATGGGAAGCAAAAGGGTCGCGATGGTGGGGTTGCAGAAGAGGTACGCGCTCCCCTTCAGGCATCTGAAGAGGCTGGTCGATTCCGACCGCCTGGGATCAGTCGAGTCCGTGGAAGCCTCGATTGAATCCTCCGACGTGCTCGTGAAGACGGCGAGATTCGATGACCTGAAGCGGGGTTCCCTTCTGGATTTGGGGGTTCACGTCCTCGACCTCGTCGGATGGCTCTTCGGCAGGGTCACGGTGGTACAGGTGGGCGCGTCCTCGATCCACACAAGACTCGACGACGAAGTGAACGCGGAACTGGCGGACGGGCGGGGCGCGAAGGTGAATCTCCACGTTACGTGGTCCTCTCAGCAGGTGAGATGGCTGGCCACCAGGGTACTCGTCAGAGGGTCCAGGGGGGTCGCGGAGGCCACCGAGGACACGCTCCGGTTCAGGCTGAGTGGGGACCAGGAGCATCTCGTGACAAAGCCCATCTACTACAGGGATTCCCCTCTCGTCAACCTGGCCGACCCGGAATTCACGTTCGAGGATATGCACCTTCTCTGCTGCGTCAACGGTGGGAGAGAGCCCGAGACGAGCTTGGCGGGCTGCACATCCACGATGACCCTCATAGACGAAATCTACGCAAAGATGCAGTTTGGTAAACCAGATACTCATAGGCGATAACCCCTTCATAGGGATAAGCCACCTCTCACAGGAGAGGGCGGCCGAGGAGGCCAAAGCATCGACGGACGCCGTCATGGAGCGAGTCCTGACCGCGGCTGTGGATGCGGGAGCAAGAGGGTTCGCGTTCTCGACTCACCCCAAGATCCTCCGCATGTTCAGGACTCTTGCGCAGAACGGCGGAGCAGATATTCTGAAGAGGCTCGACTACTACGTCTTGACCCCCTATGCGCTCGGATACGTGAAACAGGCGAACATCGGCGGGACGGTCGAGCTCGCCTTGAGTGTCATGAGGGGCCTCGGCTCATCCTTCCTTGATTTTGAGAAAATCCCTTCGCTCTTCCTTAAGAGGGAGCTCGACCCTTTCCTGAAGGTCCTACCTAGAGGGAGGGTGAAGGCGGTACTCCTGCACGAGATACTCACCGAACCGATCGTCGCGTTCAGGTCCTGGAGTGTTCTCCAGAAGCTCAGTGACTACGTCTCCGACGAGATTGGCGCCTCATTCGGCATCGAGACGAGGAACCTCGGGTACCTTCCACCGCAGGCCGGTAACTGGAAGATTCCCGCCGAATACATCATGACACCCGTGAACCCGATCGGGTATCAGATGGCCCCTTCCCGGAGGGACTGCGAGAGCGCCATCTCAGCTCTCGGCAGGGTGGCCAAGATCATAGCAATCAACACGCTGGCATCGGGCGCTTCGACTCTAAGTGAGGCGGCCGCGTACCTGACGACGATGCGGGACAGCTTGGATGCGGTCACTACAGCGTCTGTAAGCCCTGAAAGGATAGGCGGGAACGTCAGGGTCCTCCTCGAGG
>VBPK01000172.1 GCA_005877225.1 Nitrososphaerota archaeon | reverse complement strand
TCGGCGCCCCTCGTCGACTTTCCCTTGATGCGGACGTCCCCAGTCGTCCCCAAGATGATGGTCGTTATCGAGTTCTCGGGTATCTCGAACCCTTCGAGCTTCGCGTACATCTTGCTACTTGCTGGCTCGTCTGTGTCATAGTAAAACCTGTCTGAGGGGATTGGACACTGGGAGAGGGGAAGGTTCGGATTTGAAGATGGATTTCGCATCTACAATTCTTATCTGAAGCGAAGCAGCGCTGGGCCGTGTGACAGGTCCGCACACCGCGGCCTCAAGGTTGCCGACCGTGGCGGTCATATTAGTGGTGGCCTCGGCGCTTGCCGCCACCTATCTCGTTGGTCAAGGCGGTTGGATCAACAACAACAACTCAACCGCGATGGGAACAACGTCGAAGACGAACGGTGTCTCCGACTCGGGACCCCACTCGATAGGCTATGTGGGCTGCTCCAATACCGCGGATGCCATTACTGGCTACTATCTGGTTCCCAACGGGGGACTCTTCTGGCAGCCTTATCCTACGGGTGGGGGTTCGCTCGACCTCTGGACGAGCGGGAGCAGTCGGTACTGGTCGCTCTTCGACCGGCAGGTGCAGAAGTACGGTCAGCCGTCGAAGGTCTGGATCGAGATCTGTGAGAGGGCCGCGGCTCCCCTCGACTTCGCGATGGTTCAGGAGATGTTTGCCATACTTCGGCTGCGAGCGCCGTCTGCGACCTATTACATCAGCCCCCTCAACTCCTACTCACCCTCCAACATCTGCGCGGTTACAGGTCCGAATGGAGTCGCTGACGCCACCAATCTGGCGAACGAGGCAGTTTCAAAAGGGCTGGCGCTGGCCGGACCGACGATTGGGCCGCTTACCTCGCAGAATACTGTGTCAGATATGTGTCACCCGAACACGAGTGGAGAGAGCTTACTAGGGTCCCAGCTCGCGAGCTTCTTTGGTAGATAGAGCGGCGACTCAAGCTTATAGAGCTGGGTTTTCTCGGAAGATTAACTTGAAGACAAAGACGATTCGCCAGTCGGTTCTATTCAAGGCCTCTCCGCACGAAGTCTACGAACTACTGATGGACTCTAGGAAGCACGCAGGATTCACGGGCGAGGGGGCAGAGATAAGCCGTGAGGTAGGTGGGAGAGTCTCTGCCTATGAAAGGTACATCGAGGGAACTAACGAGGAGCTCATTCCTGATGCAAGGATTGTCCAGAGGTGGCGTTCGACTGAGTGGCCAGACGGGCACTACTCCAAGGTCACCTTCCAGCTGAAGAGGACCACCGGCGGGACGCGCCTCTCCTTCACGCAGTCAGGTGTACCCGAGGAGGACTACGAATCGAAGAAGGAGGGCTGGGTGGAGAGTTACTGGGAGAAGATGAAGAAGTTCCTCGAGAGGGAGAAACGCGCGAGGGCGAAGCGGCGAACAAGGTAAAAAATACTCCGAGCTCTACGAGATGCCTTATGATGAGGACCGGGGAACAACGCCGCGACCAGAGGTTGCTCTGGGTGGGGGTCGGGGTGGCCGCGGTAGTCGTTGGGCTCTATGTCTTCCTTACGGGTCTCTATTCCAATGGGACTGCGACTCCCTCGCCAGCATACTATGCCCCCTTCTTCCCGTTTGGCTTTCCATCGGTTGGTGGAATCTTCTCGCTCTTCTTCCTCTTCTGGGCAGTCAGCTGGTTCTTCAGACCTTGGGGCTGGGGGTGGGGCTACCGGCGAAGGTACGGGTGGTGGAGGTACGACGGAGCCTCTGAGATACTCAGAGAGAGGTACGCCAAGGGGGAGATAACGAAGGAGCAGTTCGAGCAGATGATGCGCGACCTCGAGCGGCACGGTTAATGCGTGGCGGCTCCATTCGAAAATTCTCCGAAGTGTAGTAAGGAAGATTCCGAGCCAGCGAGTGAGTGGGGAGGCGGAGAGACCCCATGGCCATGCACCTGCAACTATTCGTCCGTGCTTCATCCGGAACCCGTTATCGCCTGACCCGGCAGGTAGGCAAACTGAAGAAAAATATCAGATGGGTCAGAACTTGGATTTCTTTCTACAGGGGCTCTTGGCTCTCTCGGCAGGGGTCAGGCGTACTTCTTCTCCAGGCCGAAGACATCTTTCGCCTTCTCCACCCGAGACACTATCTCCTCGGGTGACTCGACCCTGGGGTTCTTCACGTCTATCACACCGAGGCCCACCTCGCCATCCCACCTGTCACCCTCGAAGGCATCGAAGCTGCCAGCCCTCTTCGTCGCGTACTCGAGGACCAGCTGGTCCACCTTCAACTCAACGATCTCATCTATCATATTCTCGTAGCCACCTTTGGAGAGGTGCGCTTCATCGGCGGGCCAGTTCCCCCTGCAGATATGAACGCCTACCTTGACGCCACCAACCCCCTTTACGGTCCTGTTGATCAGCTCCGCCGAAATCTTGTGTAGCTCCCTCATGTCGGAGACCTTCCAGCCGTTGAGGGCGAGCAGCCAACTCGTGTACTTGTAATCGCAGAAATTGCCGATTCCTGGTTCGTCGAGTTGGACGAAGGAGGCCCCCGCGTCGCGCAGCGCTATTATCTCCTCGCGGAGCAGCCGAGCCATATCCTCGAAGGCCTCATCCGGGCTCCTGTAGACGTGGCCGGACTTCGATTTGTTCCAAGAATTGATGAGGAGAGTGTAGGGCCCTATGATTGGTGCTTTGACCTTCTTGCTCGTATGTTTCAGGGCGAACTTTACCTCGTCCACCGCTAGAGGCCTCGACCTTCTGATCTTCTCCACGATTACGGGGTTGCTGATAATATCGATGGGGAGGTTCATCTCGCCGACGAACTTCTCGGCATCGCGATTCATGAGTTCCTTGACTGGGATGAGCCTGAAGGAAGGCAGCCTCTCAGCGACGAAGGCGAGAAAGCTGAACCGCCTCTGCTCCCCATCCGAGAGCTCGTCGACCCCAGTGAGCTCCTGCTCCCTGATCGCGAGTTTCACGGCATCGTCGTAAGACTCTTTCATCTCGCCTTCACTGAGCTCCTTCCTCTCATGCTTCTGGATGGCGTCGATAAGCCATCGAGGGCGTGGTAGACTCCCGACAAAACACTGGTGACATCCTCCCACGACCAAATTCGTGGGCTTCCCGCTTCAACGCTCGGGCTTACCATCTCCCTTAGGGAGGGCAGAGGCCCTTGCTCTGCGGGTGACGACCCACTGTCCGTGGGCGGGCGACTCTGGATGCCAAGCCTTTTGATGAGAAGCGCCGAGTTGACGTCTCGTGGAATTTCCTCGCCGCAGTTGGGACAGACGTGCTCGCGCGTTGCGATATCCTTGGGGACCCAGTGAAGACACCAGTGACAGAACTGGGTCGTGCCCCATGGGTCGACGAAGACCACGTTTTTCCCAAAGAGTTCAGACTTGAAGACTGCCCTTCTGGCGAAACTGCTCCACGAAGCGTCGGAGATGGATTTTGCGAGGCTGTGATTCTTGAGCAGACCGGGGACGTTCAATTTCTCCAGGACAAGGACGTCGTTCTCGGCGAATACCCTGTGAACCAGCTTGTTCTGGAAGTCCTCTCGTTGGCGCCTGATATGTAGGTGGAGCCTGGCGAGCCTGTGGCCGAGTGCGTGACGGCGCCTGGAACCCTTTAGTTTCTTTGAGAAGTGCCGCTGCAGGTGCTTGATCTCGTCTTCTGACCGGCGGAGGAACTGAGGATACTTGACCGACGATGCGTCGTCAAAGGTCGCGAACTCGGTCAGACCCATGTCTGCGCCCCTGACCCGGACTGTGGGTATCTCAGAAAGAGGCTTTCTCTGTGGAGCTTCGCGCTCCGTGATGAAGATGGCGTACCAACCGTCCGCCTCTCGCTTGATGGTGAGGCGCTTTACCTTCCCGAGCAGCGGCCTGTGGACGAAGATCCTGACGTCTCCAATCCCCGAAAGATACAGACCCTTCTCAGGACTCAGTTTGAACCCAGACTGTGGATATGTCAGCGAATTGTACCTGTGAGGCTTCTTCCATCTCGGGAACCTCGCCCTTCTCTCGAAGAAATTCCTGAATGACCTGTGGATGCGGTCTCCGACATTCTGGACGACCTGGCTGTGCGCCGTTTGGAGTTCGCCGTCCTCTTTCCGAGCCTCGAGCGCCAATCTTCTGAATCTTGTCTTGGATGTCGACTTGTGTTCTTCTCTGTATCTTCTGATCTCTTCAGCCTTCAGGTTGTTGTAGAGATTGCACAGCAAGAACAGGGAGCGATCGAGCCGCTTCTCCTGCTCGGGTTTGGTGTAGAGACGATATTTGAAGGCTGAGAGCATCTCCATAACAAGAAGAACGATTTCATATTTAACCGCCCATAACGGGCTCCCATCGTCGCGATTGCTTTCATCCCACCCGTAAACGGCGTAGGTTTTCCCGCTCGAAAGGTGATAAATAGCAGGGGTTGGAAGGTAGATGAGTTGGCTCGTAAATCGGCTCGTAAATCGAAGAAGACCACAAAGCGGGGCGGGAAGGCGAAACCATCTCCCTCTAAGCTCAGTCCAATCCCTCCGGGCTTCCGGACCGTGACGCCTTACCTAGCGATCGAGGGGGCCGCTCAGGCCATAGAATTCTACAAGAAAGCCTTCGGCGCGAAGGAACTTTCGAGGCAGGCCACCCCCGAGGGCAAGGTCATGAACGCAAGTGTAAAGATCGGCGACTCCATTGTGCTGATATCCGACATCTTTCCGGGCTCTGACGCAAAATCTCCCAACGCATTGGGGGGAAGCCCAGTCACACTTCACATCTACGTCAAGGATGCCGATAGGTTGTGGCAGACCGCGCTGTCCGCAGGAGCGAGGGTCATCCTGCCTCTCGACAACCAGTTCTGGGGGGAGCGTTACGGGCAGCTTGCAGACCCATTCGGGCACCGCTGGTCAATCTCGATGCAGGTGAAGATGAGCCGCGAGGAGATGGATGCCAAGCAAAAGGAGGCGATGGCGGTGTTCGCCCAGAGTGAGCATCCTGGTTACGCGGAGCAGCCCAGCCAGGTCTAGCCTACTACCGCGGGTGCTTACCTTCCTTCATGCGGGCGTGCCACTCCAATTCCTCGCCAGTTGGTCTTAGCTTGAAACCAGACATATAGAGGAAGGTTCTCGCCGACGATTCACCCAGATGCTTGAACCTGGATTGCAGGTCTTCCGTCAGTTGCCGCTCGTCTCCCTTGAACGACTTGAGGTAATCGCCGAAGGAGCCGAACTCGTCTTTCAATCTCAAGGATTCCCTTGCGTTCTCGATGACCGACCGTATCTTCCTCTCGTTTCGAACAATCCCTGTGTCGCCCATGAGCGCTTTAACCTCCTTCTCGCCGAAGCTCGAGACCCTCTTTGCGGAGAATTGGTCGAAGGCGTTCCTGAAGTTGGGCCACTTGTTTTCGATCATTCTCCAATTTAGCCCTGCCTGGAAGATAGCCTTGGTCATCCGCTCGAAGTAGCCGTCGTCGTCCTCCGGCGGCTCGGCCTCCAACCCTGGGGCACGACCAACGGGGGCGTGGGAGCCTCTTTAACCTTGACGCAAATTCGCAGAAATCGAGACCACTGGCGAGGTCTCTGGTGATGGAAGACCCTCCTAGGCGGAGAGCTGGAGAACTATCTCAACTGCCTCATTACCGAAAGTGGCAGACTTCTGTGCCTCTCGCAGAAGTACTGAATGATGCACTCTCCAGTCTGTGGGTCGACTAGAGACTGGCAGCCGCATCCGTAGCATTCCATATCGCCGAAGATGTCGACCGCGTTTTGAGACCGTGCACCGTTGGTGCGTTCCCACTTGATCAGGAGGGGGTCGTATTTCTTCTTCTTCGAAGCGGCGCGCATGGTCTTGAGAGTCAGAACCGTCTACTTGTCAGTTCTTTCCGTTCGCTCAAAGCCCTCGCCATTTTCTCGGGATTCCGACCCGGGGTCATCGGGTCGGTTTGACGTGGCGGGGTAGCGCTTCACTCCCGTCGGGCACTGGCGATCGGGCTCCCCGGTGAACGCGCCCCGGGATTGCTCGGCTTGGACTATTCGCCGCCTTCACATGCTCGGTAGCTGGGTCAAAAGACAACAATTATTTAGGAAAAGTTTCCCCAAACCTGTGAGACGTCTGGAATTCCAGACCGGGGCTCCTGTTCAAAACTGCAGGTTCAAGTCTCCTCCTCCCCAAGAGGGAGGCATGAGTACGAAAAAGAACATCATGCTATCCGGCGCCGCAGCGCTGGTAGTAGCAGCCTCAATCCTAGCAGTCGCCATCTTCTCGGGCGTTTCATTGCTACCGAACGCCAACACCACCAAGACCACCACCCACACCATCGGAGCCACTACGAGCAGCAAGGCACCGGGGACTCTGTCAGTCCTGCTGACGGACCCACCTCACGTACCCCTCGGAGTGACCAAAGTCTACATAGCCTACAGCAACCTGGCGGTCCACGTCTCTGAGGCAGGGAATCAGAGCGGATGGACTTTGCTAAAGTCAGATGGCTCCATCGAGCTCCTGGGCACAGTAAACGTCAGCCAGACGATCTCCTCCGTGAAGATCGCGGCCGGTGAGTACAACCTCCTCAGGTTCAACATCTCCTCGGCCCAGGTCACATATAACGGAAAGAACTACACCGCGTTCGTCCCCAGAAGTGCCCTGATAGTGCCGATTGTCGGTGGCATCGAGGTGAACGCCTCCAAACCAAGCGCGACCATCATCAACATACAACCCACTGTCTACAACATCGGAAGCGCGTCCAACCCGGAGTTCATGATCAGGCACTGGGCGAAAGCCTTCCCTGTTCCATCCAGCCAGGTAACAGAAGAGGAGGAGCACGAGGGCCATAGGCTCAGCCTGATTGGCAAGGTCTGGTGGACAGACGTACTGGAGCGGTACACGTCAAACGCACTGATTACTTCAGCAACTCTCACACCCACCTCGCT
>VBPK01000139.1 GCA_005877225.1 Nitrososphaerota archaeon | reverse complement strand
GCCCCCCCTCCAGTCTGTCAATCAGGACCGCGGCGTCGCGAACCTCCGCGCCCTCCTGCCTTACCGCGCCACAGGCCGACGACATCGTCTCACCCGAAGCGATTAGGTCGTCGATGACAAGGATTTTCCAGCCTGGTTTTACGGCCCCCTCCACTCTTCTGAGTCTTCCCTTCTCCTCCTTCCTCACCGAGACCATCGGCAGCCTGAGCGTGAGGGCCATGGGGGAGGACCACATCAGCCCTCCGACGGGAATACCGGCGAGCGCATCGAAGTTCTTCAGTCCGACTCCAATCTTCACGAGCTCGAGGAAGGCATCGAAGATCATACGGTAGGCTCCCGGGAAGCTCGGGAGCTCGTCTAGACTTATCAAGTAGGAGGACTCCCTCCCGTTTGGAAGGGTGTACGTTCCGAACTGAAGGGCGCCAGCCTTGATGAGGGCGGCAGCGACCGACTCGACTAGGCTCTTACGCTTCTTCCAGGACAAGCGAGTTCTACGTCATTTCAGTTATATAATAAAGGAAGCTTCGATTTGGTGCTTGCCCGAGATCTGGATTCCGTACGGCGACACGGAAACCCTCGTCACTCTCGGGGCGGAGAATCTCGGGGAGCTAATCGAACCCGCTCAGGACAGTCTCGCCGAGGAGGAGATCGAGAGGCTCAAGGGAAGCCTGGCGGAGTTCAGCGACTTAGTCATCTGCGACCGTAAGCCTCCCACCCTCGAGGTGGTGAAGCGGCTACTCGGTGAAGGACCAGTGGAAGGAAGTAAAAGGATATTCGCAGCCGACCCTCGCAGGGTGGAGGCCCGACTTCCTGAGCTCAGGGGGCAAGTGCGGGGAGGTGGCGAGAAGGTGAGCCTTCCGTACGACAGGGGAATCGACCTGAAAGTCCCCGCGCAGCTTGATGAAGATAACTCAAGACTGGTTCTCTCTACGGGGGGACCAGACCCACTCCTAGGACTACTCGACTCGAAGGTAGCCCTTCCCCTCGCCTTTGTCACAAACACGAGAAGGCTGGCCTACGAGTCACGAACCTCCGACGAGCCGACTCCGTTCTCCGAGACGTCCTCTGCGGAAGCCCTGAAGGGGGTCGCACACGCTCTCAGCCCCGCGGGCGCGAGCCGCGATCATCGGGATCGGCGGAGAGGGGTACGACGATACGTTCTCCGATGCGCTCCGGCTCGTCTGGAGCTGTATCGGCTGTGTGAAGGAGGCGGGAGAGGTCCTGCTCGTCTGCGAGTGCGGAGAGGGGCTCGGCTCCGATGCCCTTGAGATGCTCATCACGGGGAGGATGACCGATCAGGGGCCGACGAAGAAGAAGGGGGTCTACGTCGAGGGGCTAGAGGAACTTCACTACCTGAGGAAGCTGAAGGGCAGCTACAGCATCATCCTGATGTCCGGTCTCCCGGAGCTCTACGCACGCTCAAAACTGGGCTTCGCGACCGCCCGGGGCTCGGCGGAGGCAGTAGGGAAACTGCTGGGGAAACTCGGACGAACTGCGAAGGTCAACGTCGTCACTAGGGCCTGCGAGTGCTCCCTATCCGGCGACTAACCGCAGGTTCGCGATATTCTGAGGGATGGGTACGGATGCGAGCGCGAGCAGAAGGGCGACGGAGAAGAGTATCTTCTTCGTCCTCGAGACCTCCGAGACTTCGTCGAGGGTGCTGAGGCGGGTGGGCCTCCCCGCGATGACCAGTACAATCACAGCAGTGATCCAGTAGTTTGGAGTGTCGAGAACCAGAAGCGCGACTATGCTCAGGTAGGTCGTTATGCGGAGCCCCCTGTAGCCTAGGATGCTTTCGCAGAGTTGCCCGCCGTCCAGCTGAGTGGCCGGAAGCAGGTTGAAGAAGGTCAGAATCAGTCCTGTGTCAGCGGCGGCTGCTATCGGTGAAATGAGTTGGCTGCCCGAGGTAGTCGGCGGTCCGCCCCCGATTAGACTGACGAATGAAACTATCAGGCTCTCGATGATGCTCGGGTTGGGCGTCGTGAGCTGGATGTTGGGGAGGGCCGCGCGTACGCTCTGCACCTGCTCCATCGAGACTGTGGCCGCGGTGAGCACTCCGATTGCATAGAAGAGGATGCAGAGGACTATAGCCACGATGGGTCCCAGGAATCCTGTCCTGAAGAGTGCGTCGCGGTTCACGGGCGGTTCCCTGTGGACGAGGACCGTCCCGAAGGAGGGAAGGGGGGTGAAAGCGGGAATCCCGGGGAGGAAATAAGGGACGGGGGCCCGCGTTCCCCCTCGACTCGCGCTTCGCCTGTGCACAACTTCGTGGAGGCCGATGACGAGAATCAGGATCACGACGTAGGCCAGCCCCATCAGGAGAGGCAATCGCTCCGGCAACAGCTGCTGGAAGACGATGTACTGAAGCCACCCATAGGCGACAACGGCCGCTAGGGTGAGGAGTCCGAGGACGACGGGAGCCCGCGAGGAACCCTTCTCCGTTGGTGCCTTCCTGACGAGGAGGACGCACTCATCCCTGCTCCCCGTGAGGCGCGGTACGTACCCCTTCGGTCTCAGGGTGTCGTACAGACGCTCGAAGGCCCCCTTCGCCTTCTCATCGTACACGACCTTGTACTCCGCCTCCCCGTCTGGAAGGACGAAGGTGTCCTTGACAGAAAAAGTTCCCCTCACTATCGTGTCGAGGTCGACGGGGGTGAGGACTGACAAAGAACAGGCGCGCGCCTCCCACCCTTTATTTGAACTGCTCGGTAACCCGATAAGGTTTAACCAGAACTCGCCACCTCGAGGTGGTGGGAGATTGCAGAAGGTCGTTGTAGGGAGGGTAGCGGAGTATGACATAAGACACAGCGCCCAGGCAGACATCCCGGCTGTCGTCACGATAAACATGAAGACTCTCCCCGAACACTACTCGGACTACTTCTACTACGAAATACTCTCGGAGTTTCCCGAAACCTTCCTCGTCGCTGAACTGGGGGATAATGTCGTCGGCTACATCATGTGTCGTATCGAGTACGGCTTCTCACACCTGAGAAGGTTCGGTCTCGCGAGGAAGGGGCACATCGTCTCTGTCGCCGTTCTCCCTGAGCACAGGGGGAAGGGGGTTGGGACGAAGCTGATAGAGTATGCCCAGGAGCAGATGGCAAAGAAGTCATCCCGGGAGTGCTACCTTGAGGTCCGCGTATCGAACTTGCAGGCAATCGCTCTCTACGAGAGGTTGAACTACAAGAGGGTTAGCAGGCTGGAGGGCTACTACAGGGACGGGGAGGCGGCGTACCTGATGGCTTGCCCGCTGGACAAGTATGAATGAAAGCGCCCTCCTCTCCGGGCTCGCGAAGGTGCTGGATGAGGTCAGTGAAACTCAGAGCAAGAACGCGAAGGTCGAGAGACTCTCAGCCTACCTCAGAAACCTGAGCGCCGAAGACGCAGCCCTCGCCGCACGACTCGCGACAGGCCGCTCATCTCCCCGTGGTAGCAGGGACGAAACACAGGTAGGCTACTCCACCATCTGGGAGCTCCTGACCGAGATCTCAGGCACCCCCCCTCGCGCGATCTCTGAGCTCTACTTGAAGCACGGGGATCTTGGGGAGGTTGCCCAGGAGGCACTGAAGACCAAGCAGGAAATGACGCTCTTTGGGGAGAGCATCACCCTCGCCGAACTGCAGGAGACCTTTGACACAATGGCGAGGAGCAAGGGGAAGGGGTCGTCCTCCTCTAGAAGGGCTCTGCTGAAGTCGCTCCTCCTGAGGTCTTCGCCACCCGAAGCGAAGTACGTTGTGAAGATACTCACGGGGGAGATGAGGACGGGAATCGTTCAGGGATTGGTTGAAGAGGCTATCGCGAAGGCCTACGCCCTCTCAAGGGGGGAGGTGGCGAAGGCACACCTCCTGGCCGGTGATATCGGACTCCTCGCCTACAGGGCTCGCCTCGGCGAGCTCTCCAAGGTAACGATGACTCCATTCCGCCCGCTGAATTTCATGCTCGCCGAGCCGATGGCCACTGCGACCGAAATCGCCGACTACTTCAAGAAGCCCATCTTCGCCGAGTACAAGTACGACGGCGTGAGGGCGCAGCTTCACAAACTTGGAGGGAAGGTAAGAATCTTCTCCAGGCGTCTGGAAGACGTATCGGAGAGTTTTCCGGAGGTCTCTCGGGCGGCCGCGTCCATCGAACACGACTTCATCCTTGACGGCGAGATAGTGCCGTTCAGGGACGGAAAGCCTCTCCCATTCCAGTTACTTCAGAGGAGGCTCCGGCGGATAGAGAACTTCGAGGACGCGGCGCGTAACGCCCCCGTCGAGTACTTTGTCTTTGACATCCTCCTACTCGATGCCGAGGAGTTCATCAACCGCCCTCTGAGAGAAAGGAGTGTCGCGTTAGCGGGAGCCATTCGAGAGAGCGCGCTAATCGCGGCGGAGAGGTTTAAGGTGGCGAACATGGAGGAGATCGCAAGAGCTTTTGCCAGGAGTAGGGAACTTGGCTACGAGGGGCTCGTGCTCAAGGACCCGGAGAGCGTCTACGCCATGGGGAAGCGAGGCAAGAGCTGGGTGAAGCTGAAGGAGGAGCTCGACACGATAGACACGGTGATTGTGGCGGCCGAGTATGGCCACGGAAAGCGCGCCGGCGTTATCAGCGATTATACATTCGCCGTCCGGGGGAGAGACGGCTTGAAGACGATTGGGAAGGCATACTCGGGTCTGACGGACAGCGAAATAGATTCGATGACTGCGAGAATCAAGAATCTGACAATCAAGGATTATGGGTACCGCCGATCGGTCAAGCCCGAGATTGTCCTCGAGATTGCCTTCGACAGCATCCAGGAGAGCGACAGGCACGACAGCGGTTATGCGCTCAGGTTCCCTCGAATCAAACGAATCAGGGAAGACAAGACGGCGGAAGAGATCGACACCCTGGAGAAGGTCGTCTCCATCTTCAACTCTCAGAGGGTAAAACTCGCGGAGAGGTAGAATTTGCGAAGCTCTGAGGAGATGTTCGCGTACGAAGATGTCTTTGAGGAACTCGAACCTCCGATGGAGTTCGTAGCTCATCCTCCTCTCCGAGTAACCAAACCCCACCCCTCTCTTCACGAGCTTGTGGGACTCCTGTGGATCTCCCTCCCAGGTGGCGCCGTCCGCCTTGAAGAGTTGAAGTGGGGTCTCGTGCATTTCGACCACCTCGCTGACGAATCGTCTCCCACCGTCAGCGCTCTTCACGATGAAGACTATCGCGTCTATGAGAGATAGAAGGGCACGCGACACGGACAGGGGCGGCTCTGTGAGCCTCGCGACGAGCGACTCTACGTTTGGGGCATGAAACGTCGTCACGCATCCCGAGCCAGCCGCGGCCGACTGGAAGAGCGCCTGGACCTCCTGCCCCCTGGCTTCGCCGAGAATGACGAAGTCAGGCCTCTCTCGAAGGCTCAGTTTCACCAGATCGAAGAGGTCGATGCTGGCGCCCGCCGCCGGAATGTTCCGCGTGTGAAGGGGCTTCCATCCTGAGTGGGGAAGCGCGATCTCTCTCGTGTCCTCGATTGAGATTATCTTCCAAGAAGGGTTGAGGACCGCGGCTAGAGAGTTGAGGAGGGTAGTCTTCCCCGAGGCGGTGACCCCCGCGATCACGACGAAGCCCTTCAGCTCCAGAAGCATCCAGAGGTAAGCCGCCACCTTAGAGTCGATAGTACCGCCCTTGATCAGTTCGCAGAGAGTGTAGGGCTCGACCCTCTGCTTCCTTATGCTAAAGCTGCTTCCCAGGCTGGTAACCTCCCTCCCCCAGGTAGCAGCCAGCCTGAATCCTTCGGGGAGGACTGAGTCCACAATCGGAGAGACGGTGGAGATCGACCTCCCCGAGCGATGCACGAGACGCGTCACGATGGCATCGAGCCTCTCCTGGGTCAGGCAGACGTTCGTCTCGAGCCAACCCCTGGAGTTGAACCTGCGGTGCCACACCTTGATGAACTTCGAAGGGCCCTCGCACGATATGTCTTCGATCTCGGGATCCCGAATCAATGGGTCGAGGACGGAGTAGCCGAGTATCTCCCGAGCGAGAAAGTGAGCCGCGCCCTTTACCTCGTCCGCGCTAAGCTTCTTCATGTTGGGGCCTCCCCTCTTGAGTTCCGCGAACAGGTAACCTATCGGGTCGATCTCCATGACAGGCGAGGGGGCGAGCCACGAAGAGAGAGAGGCTATCGCGTACGCGACCGTCGAACGGAGAAGAGGGTCGAGGTACGGCTCCTTCACGAGATAGAACCCACGACCACCCGCTTCGTAGACGTAGACCGCGAAAGCTGATTTGTGCCCGATCCCGCCCTTCGCGGGTATCTCGTACGCTACAAGGTAATTGCCGAGGAGTGACCCATCCCTGGGAGGTTCGAAGGAGAGGACCTCCAAGGGTTCTGAGAGGCTAGAGCTTGACTTCAATGGTATTCGCCCCGACGAATAGAGTTACCTCTCCTCTTGTCCCTGGGGGGAAGGAGAGAACGCACATGGAACTCTGTGATATCAGTCCGCAGGAAGAGAGTGGACCTGCAGTCTGGCCGTAGGTCCTTGAGATCGCAGCGGCCTCCCACCCATAGTTGAAAAGCCAGAGGTACGACCCGGTGTTGTTCGATTGAGTCGCGACGACCCCTACAAGCTGACCCGCGGCGACTGCTTCGCGCTCCGCCCCCGCCGTGAGCATCGAGGCACCCGCCTTCACCGAGGCGAAGGAGAGGAAGCTCGCTGTTGTGAGTAGCGCCATCGTCACGACGAGCATTGATAGGGAGCCGGCGATCTCGCCTATTCCCCGCCTACTGAATTTCAAAGGAATCAACCCCTCCACTGAAGAGGATCCGAAGCTGATGTCGTGTGCCGGTGAAGGGCAAGTATAACGCGAATGAGCGAGACTCCAGTCGTCCAATGAAGGGGATAGAGCTGACGCCGCTCCCGGGAAAGGTAAGTGCTTGCCCCCCGGGAAGGGCTATTTCGCAACTGAGAGCACCGCTCAGTATGATTTCATGCCACCCCGCATCCACCCGGAGAGAGCTTGCCGCATACCCATCGACCCAAGACTCCCCGTCTGCATTGACGACCAACTCACCCGGGGCCGCAGCGTAGACGGAGAAGAAGGTCGTGGCGCCCTCAGCGCAGAGGTACTTGACCGGCGTGTAAGAAGAACCCACCAGCGCCAAGATACCATCAGAAGAGGACGCTTCGTCGATTTCCACCTCCACCACTGTGTCGGGGGCGGAAGAGTTAATCGCAACAAGAACCAGCGGGGGGGAGTCGAAGACACGACGGATGTTGTTGAGGAAGACGAGGTGTCCCGAGCTGGTGGGGCGGGGGGCCTGCGAGTAGACGAGGTACGAGAGGGAAACAACCATCGCGATTATCACCAGACTCGAGTACACCTCGACGACCGCGCGGCGTCGTCTGCGCTCACGCTTCGACGTTGAAGGCACGCGCAAGTTGATCAGCTACGACCGTAATCGTAAATGAGGCGAAGCTTGGCAGCCTAGTCGTCACTATCTTGAACCTGGCGGTTAGAAGGCTGCCAGGCTTCATCGACGCATCTCCAGAAATGAGAGAGACATTGTTCCCGATGACGTAGTTCTGAGTAGCAGCCCCGTAGGCGAGACCGAAACTGGAGACTCGAAAGTCTACGTTGCCGTCGTTCTTGACGAGTAGTGTGACTGTTC
>VBPK01000138.1 GCA_005877225.1 Nitrososphaerota archaeon | reverse complement strand
GCCCCTGTTTAGGATCATGACCCTGTCTCCCAGGCTTATCGCCTGCTCCTGATTGTGAGTGACGTAGATGAAAGTGAGGCCGAGCCTCTGGTGTAGAATCTTTAGCTCCTCCTCCATCTTCCTCTGCAACCTGTAGTCTAGATTGGCCAGTGGCTCGTCGAAGAGAAGTATCTTCGGCTTCACAACGAGGGACCTGGCGATCGCGACACGCTGCTTTTCTCCTCCGCTCATCTGCCGGGGGAACCTCTTCTCCATGTGTGAGAGCCCGACCAACTTCAGGATCTCCGCTACCTCCTTCCGAATCTCATCCTTGCCCATCTTCTTCAGCTTGAGGCCGAAGGCGATGTTCTCGAAGACGTTCATGTGAGGGAAGAGCGCGAAGTCCTGGAAGATCAGAGATACGTTCCTCTTGTTGGGTGGGAGGTCTGTGACGTCCCCGCCGTGAATGACTATCTTCCCGCCGTCCGGGAGGAGAAGGCCAGCGATGCACTTCAGGAGGGTGGTCTTCCCCGACCCGCTCGGTCCCATTATCACGAAGAACTCGCCGACCTTCACATTGAAGGAGAGACCGTCTACGGCCGACTGCCCCGCTTCATACCTCTTCGACAGCTCGTGTACTTCGAGCGCAGAGTCTTCGGGTTCCCTGCTCAACATCGATCCAAGAAGGCGGCGAGGCCTTAGGCGGGTATGTTTGCCTTGAGCGCCGAGAAGGCGTTCTGGTACGCGGTGGGGGTGTCTGGGAAGTCTGGGGAGAGGAAGTATCTCGTGATCTTGTTCTTGTCGACTGTCGATCCGAGGTCCCTCACGTTACCCTTCGGGTCCGGGGAACCTGTCCTCGGCGTTCCCCCGGTCGGGAAGTACAGGTCGGGTCTGAAGAGGGCCTGCTGGATCCTCGGAGACAGGCTCTGGAACTCGGGGTGGTCCTTCCAAGTCTCCGTGGTTATCTGACTGATCGGCTCGTATGTCGCCGTCCCGTTGAAGAACCAGTTCCAGAACTCATCCCCCATGAATGGTTTGATGTCGGAGGCGAGCGAGTCGGCCACCCCGTATCCGTTATGCGCGGTGTTCGCCGCCCACCACGGTCCCATCTGGAAGTTGAAGAAGGCGTACGCAGCGCTCAAACTCGAAGGAGCTATCTTAGAGGAGAGGAGGTCGCCGTTCCACCAGAAGAAGGGTCCATCCTTCAGCCTCGCGTAGTATGCGGGGGTCCCCGCCGCTCTCGTGAAGTAGACGACGGGCTGCCAGCAGCTCGCCGCGTAAATCTCCCTCGTCGACATCAAGGTCACAATCTTCCCGAAGTCTGACCAGAAGGCCTTCACCTGACCGGAGGAGAGGATGGGGTTCAAGTAGCTCTGGACCGATGTGAGCTCCTGCTGGGTCAGGTTCGTCACAGTATCCGAAACGGTCAACTGGTTGTTGGCGTTCAGGTAATTTGCAGTTTCACTGAAGCAGGTAAAGCCCTCGTCCTGCAGGGCGGTCTTCCCTTTCCACTGCGGGTCATAGAGCGTGTGGTAATCCAGTGTAATCTGCGCTCCTCCGTTCTCCTGCTGCTGGACGAATTCCGGAAGATAGCCGACAGAGTCGTAGTTCCAGATGTTCGGGACAGCCCATAGCTGCTTTCCGACCTCCTTCCAGAGGAGGGCGTTGAACCTCTTCACGTAGTTCGGGGAGAGAAACGTTTCTGGACTCACGATCAGCGTCTCGAGCGTCCCCGAGACCCATCTCGGGAGGTTGGCGACTGGTATCGGCGCGATCGAGCCGCTCGGTATTATGTTCTTTATTCTTCCCGTAAAGCCTACGTCCCAACCCTGTCCACCCGATGAAGCCAGCCTCTGAGCCAGCGTGAAGAAGTCCACGCTCGTGCTCGATATCGCAGTTCCCCCGGTCTCCTTGTTGAACTCCGCGATCGCCTGTTGTCCGAGAGCGATATCGTTGCCGAGATAGTTGAGGCTCTTGGCCAGTTGGGTGGTCGTCTGTGCGGCGCCCTGAGAGGAGAGGTAGTAGTATCCTCCCGCCCCCGCAACAGCCGCGACGACTACCACCGCGGCGACCCCACCCATACGGCCGATGGCCTGCCTTCGAGTTATCTTATCGTCAAGAATTCCGCCACCGACTTCGGGCTTTCCCTCTACCTCTCCAGGGGTCTCTGGAAGTGAGTCTTCCTCCTCGGGGCGAGACAAAAGTCGCAATATTGCGCCTTGTTTCGTATAAAAGCCTTTGCAGAGAGTTTTAACAAGTCGCCGACGATTTGGGAATCTCGGATTCTCCAAAGGTGTCGGCAACGAAGTCGTGAGTTTTGCGGCGAAATTTCACGTCCACCCGATTCCATACGGCAATCCTTCCGTAGTGTCTTGTTTGGGAGGGGGAGAGCCTGAGTCGCGGGAAATTCTTTCGAATGAGTAGCGAGAGTGGGCGACTGGAGTTCATCTCTCGAACGTTGCAAGAACATTCTTAGCAAGAGGATCCAGCTTCGGTGCAATCGGTGAGTATGGCCCCCATCGGGCCGGCGGGCGGCCGGGCGGGAGCGGTTGACGGTAATCCGTTATGTTAAAAATGTGTGAGTATGAGAAGGCTTTTTGCGCCCTTTATTAGTCCGATAGAGGGGGCGCTCGTTGTTGGAGACTGCGACCACTACCCAGGTCCCGGCACCTCCGAGAAAGAAAGGCGGTTGGACGATTGCGAGCTGCAACCGCCGGCAATGGGTCTGGATGGTCGTTCTAATTGCAGTCAGCGGGATAATCAAGGGAGGCTGGGGTCAAGTCAGATTCATCACCGAAGCGATCTTTGGGCCGATGGCGACCGCCGTCTTCGGAGGTTTCTTCCTCTTTTGGGGAATGCTCGCAGCTTTCGGCATCAGAAAGTTTGGAGCCGCCACACTCGTGATGACACTAGGCACTCCCTTCGAGCTTGCGGCGGGAAACCCGTTCGGGCAGTTGGTTTGGGTCTTCAACTTCTTTGAAGGGCTCGGCGCAGACGTTGGGTTCGCGCTATTCCTCGACCGATTCTCCGGGAGAGAGATAATCAATCTCGCGAAATCAGCGGTTGTCGGCATTGTTGATGAGACAGTAGGGTTCGTCGCCATCGCCGTCGTTCTAGGGTTGTTTACTCTTCCACCAAACCTCGTGGTGGTCTTCTACGTGACTTCTACCGTCGCTGTCATCTTCTACGGCATCTTTGCGTACGGAATGTACAAGACTCTCCTCCAGGTTCGTGCTATACCTCCATCGCCCTAGGTGAGAGTAGTTGAGCCTCGTCAAAGTCGAGGAGCTCTCCTACACCTATCCTTACGCACGCGAAGCCGCCCTCAAGAAAGTCAACCTGAAGATTGACCGGGGCGAGTTCATACTTCTTCTGGGACCGAGTGGATGCGGCAAGTCGACCTTAGCGATGACTCTGAACGGCGTGATACCCCATGAAATGGGTGGCGAGGTCCGGGGATCGGTGCAGGTCTGCGGAATGAACACCCAAGACTACCGGGTAAGCGATTTCGCAAGGAAGGTCGGGATAGTCTTCCAGAACCCCGACGCACAGATCATCCATTCTAGGGTCGAGGACGAAGTCACCTTCCCGATGCAGAACCTGCTGGTTCCTCCCGGTGAGATGCAAAGGCGACGCGACGAGGTTCTGGGGATCGTTGGACTAACGGCACAGAGGAGGTCGCTCGTTCACACGCTTTCGGGCGGTCAGAAGCAACGCCTTGCCATAGCGGCTGCGCTCTCCATGAATCCAGAGCTACTAATCCTAGACGAGCCCACAGCCCACCTGGACCCGAAGGGAACGAAGGAGGTCATGTCGACCGTCGAGAAGCTCAACAGAGAAGGAAACATCACGGTGGTGCTGATAGAGCACAAGCTTGACGAAATCACGAAGTACGCTGACAGGATAGCGATAATGAACCAAGGAACGATGG
>VBPK01000120.1 GCA_005877225.1 Nitrososphaerota archaeon | reverse complement strand
TCTCCTCGCCACAAAGTTCTGCAAGACACGAGCAACAATGAACGGTTAAAAGTCCGTTGACCGGCACCACGGTCAGTTGAACCTCGGCCTCCTATTCTTCGCCGTACTCCTCATAATCGCGGGAGCCGCAACCGGCTCTCTCTTCGTCTCGTTCATCGGGGTCATCCTGTTGGTCGCGGCAGTCCTGCCGGCTAGGAGAGGGACCAGGATTCCGCAAAGACAGCCTTCCCCCACTCGCCCGAGCCCCCAGGCGAGAGTGACTCCCCCACCGGTGCAGATGGCGAGGGCGCCCGAGCCACAAGTTCCCCCTCCGCAACCGCGGTCGACAGAAACGAGCCAGACCGCCGCGACCGCAGCTGTCTTCCCTTCCACCCTCTTTCCAGTGCAGACTCTTTCTCCTCCCCTAAAATACGAGGCGACTCCAGAAGCCAGGAAGGGGGAGACTCCGGACGAGTTCCTAACCCTGGTAGCGCTGCTCGGAATACTGAGGATCTTCTCAAAACGCTAGGGCACGTAGATGTTTAGGTCCCTCGCGACCTTCTTCAGCCTCTCGACCCTGTGTGCGAGCGAAGGGTGAGTAGAAAAGATTTCCAGGAGCGAGTGGCCCTTGAAGGGGTTAACTATCCAGAGCGAGGCGGTCGCAGGCGAGGGGCTGTTATTCGGATTGCCTGAGAAGCTCTTCGTCTCCACCTTCTTGCTTATCTTTTCGAGAGCCGAAATCAGGCCTGCTGGATTGCGAGTCAGCTTCGCCCCATACTCGTCCGCGTTGTATTCGTCGGCTCTGTTTATCCCCAGCTGCACGAATGTCGCGCCGAGCGGGATCAGTATTGCAGCCACCAGGAGCAGGATGAGCGAGCCGTTCCCCTGCCTGTTCCTGTTCCCACCGAATCCGCCGAACCACATCGAGTAGAACGCGATGTTTCCGATGTAGGCTATCGCTCCAGCCATCGTCGCGGCGATGCTCGACATCAGGACATCCCTGTGAATCACGTGCCCGATTTCATGGCCAATCACAACCTCAAGCTCGTCGGGGGTCAACGTCCCCAGGATTCCCGATGTCGCGCAGACCACGGCCTTCTCAGGCCCCCTCCCTGTCGCGAACGCGTTCGGCTGAGCCGACTCGACTATGCCTACCTTCGGCATGGGCATCCCGGCCTTCTGTGCGACCCCCCGAACGACCCGGAAGAGGGTCGGGTTATCACTCTCCTGAATGATCTTCGCCCGGCTCATCCTGATGACGATCGAATCGCTATAGTAGTACGAGATGAAGTTGAAGACAGCTGCGAGGATGAGAGCTAGCCCCGTAAAGAGGACCGGGTCGCCGAAGTAAAGACCGACTATGTATCCCAGTACCAGCAGCAGTCCCGTCAAGACCCCAAACAACGCGGTCATTCGCAGGTAGAGGGATGCCGACAAGTAAACCCTGAATTAGGAATCGACTCCGACTCGTAAAAACCTTTCGAAGGAGGGAGCGTTAAAGATTAAAGCCACCTCTTACCTCACTGGCGTATGGAACCGGATGACTGGTTGAAGAGGTGGCAGAGGAAGATGCCCTTCGGTCCCTGGCCCCTCTCGGAGATGGACGAAATGATAAGGGAGATCGAGCGGTCGTTCGCAGACCAGTTCAAGAACATGGAGAAGATACCGAAGAACCTGGTAAGGGAGAGGAGGCTTCCTGATGGAAGCACAAGAAAGGAGATTGGGCCGATCGTCTACGGCTACTCTGTCACCATAGGACCTGATGGAAAGCCTGTCGTGAGAGAATTCGGCAACGTGAAGAGAGGCGCGACTCAACCCTGGAAGGAGATCCAGGACACGAGGGAGCCGCTCATCGACGTAGTTTCCTCGGATAGGGATGTGAAGCTCATCGCTGAGATTCCTGGCGTTCGGCGGGAGGAGATCGACGTGACTGTCAACGAGCAGAGGGTGATCATCTCGGTCGACACCGAGAACAGAAAATACTACAAGGAGCTGGACCTGCCATGGCTGGTGAGGCCGGAGGAAGCGAAGTCGACCTACAACAACGGGATACTCGAGATAACCCTGCCCCTGAAATCCGCAAAGGGAGCGGGTGTAAGGGTGAAGGTAGAGTAGCAGGCTACTGGTAGGGGCCCTTCTCAGGACTCGCTCTTGCGATAGCGTTCAGGGTCATATCCGAGTAATCCTTCCGCTCCGCCAGCACCCTCGCCAAGTCACTCGCTGTCACTATCCCCGCAAGGGAGCCGTCCGCCGCGGTGACGACGACCCGCCTGATCTTGTACTCGTTCATCAGCCTTGCAGCCTCTGCTATCTTCGCGTCGGGCTGGATTGTGATCAGGGGGGTAGACATTATGTCCCTCACCAGAACCTTCGCGGGGTCCAATCCGTCGGCGATTATTTTCGAAACCAGGTCTCTCTCTGTTACTATTCCTACGGCCCTACCTTCCTGAACTACGACGAGGGACCCGATCCCCTTCTTCGCCATTACGGCCGCGCCCTTCTTCACATTCGCGTTGAGGTCTATGGTCTGGACATTCTCCTCCATGACGTCTCTCACAAGTTCTTCAGGAGACAATAGGAGAAGTCATCGCCGAGCCTTTAATATACCAAGCGAAATCCGCGAATCGAACAGATGGGAGAGTCGGCCGTCAGGGTGCAGCATCTCGTGAAGAGATACGGCGACCTCGTAGCCGTCAACGACATCTCCTTCGAGGTCCAGCCCGGCGAAATCTTCGCCTTCTTGGGCCCAAACGGAGCGGGCAAGACGACGACAGTCGAGATTCTGGAATGCCTCCGCCCGTTGACCTCAGGCCAGGTCACCGTCCTTGGAGAAAACGTAACGGACGCCCCAGGCACCGCGCGAATCAAGAAAAGGATGGGTGTCCTGCCGCAAGACTTCAACGCGCTGCGAAGGCTGACTGTTCGCGAGAACCTCGAACTCTTCGCGGCGATGTACGACAATCCAGCGAGTGTGAATGAATTAATCGAGGTCTTCGGGTTGCAAGAGAAAGCCAAGGTCAGGTTCGATGCACTTTCGGGGGGGCTAAAGCAGAGGGTCGGAGTTGCCGCGGCTCTCGTTAACAACCCGGACCTCGTCTTTCTCGACGAGCCGACCACAGGCCTCGACCCCGAGGTCAGGAGGGCTACCTGGGAGGTCATAAGGGGGCTGAGGGGGAGGGGGAAGACGGTCTTCCTCACCACGCACTACATGCAGGAGGCGGAGGAACTTGCCGACAGGATTGCGATAATCGTGAAGGGGAAGATAGCGGCGATCGGGACCCCCGGTGAACTCATCAAGACGTACGGTGGAGAAAGGACAATAGTCTTCACGAAGGGCGGAGATGCCGTCTTTGGAACTCTCAGAAGATATTTCGATAACGTCGCCGCGAAGAACGGCGACGTCTTGCTCCCCTACACCCAGACCAGGGACGTCGAGGTCGCCTTGAACGCTCTAACTGAGAGGGGACTGAAGGTCGAGATAGCGCTACGCTCCCCGACGATAGAGGACGTCTTCCTCAAGCTGGCCGGCTTCAGGATAACGGCGGAGGGGGAGGCTAAGTGAGCCGAACCACCGCGATCTTCAAAGCGATAACGCTCAACTGGCTCAGAAGCAGGAGCGGGCTCTTCTTCAGCTTCCTCTTCCCGGTGATGTTTCTCCTCGTCTTCGGAAGCATCTTCGGA
>VBPK01000071.1:4679-30801 GCA_005877225.1 Nitrososphaerota archaeon | reverse complement strand
CTGCCACTAGGATGCTCCTCCGTTTCGGCTCGAAGAAATCTCTCGCCTTCTCCGAGTCCCTCTCCGTCGTCCTCCTCGTGGGTTGGAACCTCTCCAGCGATCTTTCGTACTTCATTCTTCTCTCTGTCCTCTTCGGAGTCTCGATAGCCGCGTGGGTCCCGGCACAACAGTCGATGCTGATGGCCCTGGCGCCCCCGGAGGAGAGGGGAGCCCTCGCCGGCAAGCTCGCGGCCTTTCGAGGACTCATCGCGTTCCCCGCACCCATCCTGGGAGGCTTCCTCTTCGACACGCTCGGTTATCACGCACCCGTAACACTGAGCCTCGTCGGAATCGTCATCGCGCTCTCGATGATCATGAAGCTTCTCCCCGATGAAAGGGTCAGGCAGCCAGCCTCTTGACCGTCTGCAGGTTCTGAGCGTCTCTTCGCCTGTCGTCGACGGGTGTCTCCATGAGGAGGGGTAGGTCTGTCACGGAATCATGGTGAAGGAAGGCCCTGAAACCCTCCCTCCCGATCTGCCCCAGCCCGATGTGCTCGTGCCTGTCGAGCGCGCCTCCGAGCGGTCCCTTGGAGTCGTTGAGGTGGACCACCCTAATCTCCTTCAACCCGACGGGCTCGTCGAAGAGCGACATCGTCCTCTCCACAGCCTCCTTCGAGGTCATGTCAAACCCAGCCGCGAGGAGATGGCAGGTGTCGAGACAGACGCCCACTCTCTTCCTCTTCTTCACGAGGTCGAGAATCAGCCTCAGCTCCTCGAAGCGGGCCCCGACGCAGTTCTTCTGCCCCGCCATGTTCTCCAGAAGGAGGACGGTCTTTCCCGTGCTCTCCTCGAGAGCCTCGTCGCAGGCCTCCGCGACGTTTCTGACCCCGACCATCGTCCCCTTCCCCATGTGGCTGCCTATGTGAGCCACGAGATAGTCGATCCCCAGCGAGTCGCATCGCTTCACCTCCTCCCCAAGGGAGGAGCGGCTCTTCCTCATGAGAGCTTTCACTGGTGTGGCGAGATTCGGGAGGTACGGCATATGCGCGACCACAAACTTGAAGCTCGTCTGCCTCCGCCGCTCCAGAAACGACGATACCTCCTCCTCATCGAGGGGCCTGAACTTCCAACCGCGGGGGTTTCTCGTGAAGATCTGGAAAGTGGTGCAGCCGAGCTCGGTCGCACCATCGAAGGCTGAGCTCAGCGAATCCTTGATTGAGACGTGAAAGCCGATGAGAAGTTCCTTGCCCAACGTCAAAAGAGGACCGGCGTGGGTTTAAGGGCTTGTTGATGCCCCGACCCACGCTGTTACTGACGACGCTTGTTCTTGTTGACTGCCGTTCTCGAGGATGCTCGGACGGGGGTGCTTCTCCGCTTGTACCTTTGCAGCTTTGTCGAAGTGGACCCGCCGAATGAAACCACCTTGGATGCTGGGACTGGGGTTGGCGGGGTTGACTTTGGTTGAACCGTCTCGTACGCTGAGGGGGCAGGTGGCGGAGCAGTTCTCTCTGCTGGTAGAGATGGAGTGGTTGTGTTGGTTGTGGAGAACTGCTCCGAACCAGTTGAACTGAGTGCTACCGTTGTCGAAGCTATCCTGTGACGCGAATGTCCGAGGTATCCTCGCGGCGCGGCGAAGAGTACTATCGCTGCGCCGAAGCCGGCGCCGAGTAGTATCGTGGCAATTTCGAGAGCCAATTCCTATGCACTGCCCTGATTGACCCTTCCCAGCCTCTTCTGCTCCCGAGTCAAATGGAGTGCACAAGTTCATCAAAAAGAAGCGCTCGCCTTCGGTACTCTTTTTATAGTAAGACTGTATATCAGAGACAGCAGGTGGGGAGTCTGTTTCAGCCTCAAGTAGACAAGATAAGCAACGACGTCTTCAAGTTCGATAGGAGGGTCAGGTACGCTGCCATCCTCGACGAGAGCGGGAGACTAATCTCGGGAGGAATGAGGCGAGGCGTGCCCTCCCTCGAGCCTCAGAGCGAGGACCTCCGCCTCATCGCGGCCGTCACGATCCAACTCAGCACCGACAAGACCTGGGACCGCTACTTCGGGAAGACCCAGTTCACGTTCATAAAGCGCGAGAAGGTGAACATACTCACCTTCAACATCGGAAACAAGCTCCTCCTCATCTCCACCGAGCCTGACTTCACCCTCCAGCAGGCTCAGGAGCTGAGGAACATGATAGTCAGCAACTACTCTCAAATCCAGAGTTAGACGAAGGGGTCGCAGCGCCCTCTACATCATGCCCAAGTCGGGAAACTTGGCCTGAGTGAGACCGAGGTCCTTCTGAAGCGTCCTAATCCTCTCGGCGTACTTCTTCATGTCCTCCTTGTTATTCTGAACCTTGGCCACCTTGTATCCCCGCCAGGCCTTCTTGAGCGCCCCCCACGTCTGCCCCTTATTGTACGAAATCCGAGTTCACCGACGGCAGTTCGTCGGCTAACGGTATTTAACCCTGACGCAAGACCGAGAAAGAATTGATGAGCGAATCAGTCAGCCGACGCCCGTCGATTGTGCCAGGCCCTCCCCCCTCCGCTTTCTTCTTCGATAACTCCAAGCGACAGCGATCACGAAGATGACGGGGACTGCCAGCGCGATGTACGCGTACAGCGCGGTCGGCTGGATCAGGGCGAGCCAGAGGGGGACGACGGCGGCGAATTTTACGGTTGAGGAGGCGAGCGTCTTTCCCGCCGAGTCGGACAGGTCGGCCGTGAGGTTGTGGAGTCCCTGCATCCCCGGAGGAAGGTAGAGGGTGAAGTTGTATCTCGGCTGGGTGGTGGTGTTTCGGGAGGCTACCGATCGGGTTGACTCGTCGAGGAAGACCTGAAGCTTGAGGCCGCCGATCGGCGGGTTGAGCACGACGTAGAATTCCTGTTTGGTGAGCACGTTCACCGATGCCGGCAGTATCACCGAGAGTGAGTACGTTTGCTGGGAGCTGACATGCACGGCGTATCCCGTTGACGAGGAGGAGGTGACCGAGATGACGATCTTGTGCTTTATGTCGGAGAAGGCCTCTCCGACCTTGAGGGCGGCGTCGGAGAGGTCGCCTCTAACCGGCGCGGTCGGGACGTGAACGTCGACTACCCTGATCTGCCCCTGCCTGGCCGATGCGTTATACAGATAGACGAGGACCCCCTGGGTTCGCTGGGCCGAATCGATCCCTTCCCTCAGGCGAAGCTCGACCAGATAGTACGAGGCTGAGTCGATCTGGATCTCGAGGGCGTAGCAGCAGCCCTGGGCGGAGCTCGAGGGCGGCGTCTCCGCGGGGATGAGGTTGTAGTCGCCGCTCCCCACAACAGTCGGGGCGATCCACCCGAGAGACGCCCTACTCCAAGCGTCGAAGAGACCGGGGTGGTTGCCGAGGGGCTGACCGAGGTAGGCTCCTATGTCCATCAGCGACCACGTTCCCATGAAGTGCAGTGAAGAGTCGGGCAGGTCGTACATGTCGGGGAGGTGCCCGGTCTGATGGCCGAGTTCGTGGGCCCACACGCCGTAGGGACTGAACTCTGAGACGATGGAGCCAGCATCGGAGCCGGCTGGGAGAAACGTCCTCCCTATCCAAGTTCTCGACCAGATGAGCGGCGACTTTTCAATCGGGGCGGCCGTCGCCTGGTCGGCACCGGCGTGGACGACGACAACGAAACCGAACGGGCTGAGGTCGGTACTCGACCGTGCGGCGGAGACGGCATCGACTATCAGCCGCTCCGACCCGCTCGGGTTCCCGGCGGCGTCGTCACCCACGGCGTTGTCAGCGCCATAGTAGGCCAAGGGGTGGGAGAGGAGGACCCATCCCGAAAAGACCGTCGCGCGTATGACCGCCTTCCCGAAGGAGGCGGCGGAGTAGTACTGCGCGACCTGTGCCATCGTCTGGTTGAGAGCCTGAATGCTCTCCGTGTGCAAGAAGTCGGTGAACTCGACCGGGAGGACGATGACGGCGAGCTGACCCTTCACCGGCCGAGTGTTGGCGGCCTGGCCGGCCGCGGGGGGGAGGGGTACCAGCAGCAGGAGGGAGGTCAGAAGGAGGGGGGCGAGATAGCGGAGGGGCCTCACTATTCCACCTCGAAAGGCAACTCCCTCCCCCTTGAGTCGTAGACACGCAGAGAAGACGAATCCCCGTAGGGATAGCCGAGGATCACCATTATCCTCCCAGCGAGGTGAAGCAGGTCCTGCTCAGAAGGCGTTGCGTTGCCGGAGGGATGTGAGTGGGCGACCCCCAGGAAGGAGGAGTCGACCGGAAGCATGAACCAGCTGAACGAAGAGAACCCCTCGCCGTGCACCGCGGCGGGAGGAATCACCACGCCGGAGACCACGGCCACCCCCTTCTTCGCCTTGCCCCTCAGGAGGAGGATGCCCTCCCTCGGATAGGACATCTGCGAGTAAGAAAGCAGGCTGTCCACCACCTCCTTCTTGATGACCACTCGCTCGACGGGCAAAAAAGCCGATACCTCAATCCTTGACGAGGTGTTCGACGAAATTTGCAAGGATTACCTCGCCGTCGGGTTTCTCGAGGCTGTAGCGCTCCGGATGGAACTGCACTCCGTAGATCGGGAGCCCGGAGTGCTTCATCGCACAGATCTCTGCTGTCGAGCTTCGTGCGAGGTGAGCGAACCCCGCGGGGAGTGACTCGACCTCCTCCTGATGGGACTCGTAGACGCCAATCGAACGGGGAAGGCCCCTGAAGAGAGTGTCACGCCTCAAGACCTCCGCGTCGCGGTAGCCCTTCGCGGGGTTAGCCGCCCTCACCACCCTCGACCCGAATGCGTGGCCGAGGAGCTGGTGGCCGAAGCAGACTCCCAGGGCTGGGCCGCCGTGGTCCTTCACGGCGTCTATCTCCCTAGCAAATTTCGCCTGGGTCTTCGCACTCGATAGCATGTCGTAGGAACCGCTCAGTATGACCCCGTCATACTCTCTCAGCTTCTCGCTCGTGACGAGATTCCAATCGGTGACCTCGACTCTGCCACCGCGGGCGAGGGAGGCCTTCAGGGTCAGCATCCTCTCCCGATTTGACGCGTCGTAGTTGTTCACGAGAAGAAGCTTGAGCAAACTCCCACGGCGCGGACTCTCTGAACCATAAGAACTTTGTCAATCCAATATCCCTCTCTCTCGACTAGACTAGACTAGACTCGCCTCGCCTCGCCTCGCCTCGCCGAAGACCGGAGGTTGGCCGACGCGTAAACAAACTTTTAAAGCAGACGAAAGAGGTTCGAAGATTAGGAGCTAGAGAAAAAATTGTTTGCACCCTCGGCGGGATACGACAGAGCGATTACCATCTTCTCCCCCGACGGCAGGCTTTATCAGGTCGAGTACGCCCTCGAGACGGTCAGGCGCGGAAGTCTCGCGGTCGGGGTACGGACGAATAAGGGAGTCGTTCTCGCGGTCGAGGAGAGAGGCAGAAAACTGCAGAACGGCGACACATCGATCAAGATGTTCCAGATAGACGACCACGTCGGTGCGGTGGGCGCCGGCTACATCCCCGATGCGAGGATTCAGGTCGACAACGCGCGTGTCATGTCGCAGAGTAACAGGCTAATCTACGACGAGCCCATAGACATAGAGTCGATAGCAAAGAGGATAGCTGACCTGAATCAGCAGTATACTCAGTACGCTGGCGTGAGACCCTTTGGAGTCTCCCTCATCATCGCGGGCGTCGACGAGAACTACGGGCCCGTCGTCTTCCTTACGGACCCCACCGGGGCTTACCAGGGCTTCGATGCGATAGCCATCGGAGCCGGGAGCGACCAGGTTAATGACTACCTGGAAAAGAACTACAGCAAGGAGACAAGCATCGACCAGGCGGTAACCCTCGCCATCGAATGCATCTATCTGGTCAGCGAAGACAAGCACGGCACGGCACACATCAAGACGGCCGTGATAGACGCGGAGACGAAGAAGATGCGGAGGCTGACCGAGCAGGAGATCGGAAAGAACGCGGGCAGCGCAAAGACGCGAAGCGACAAGCCACCAGCGAAGAGCGGTTGAAGATATTTTTCCATGAGCAGCAGATATACAACGGTACGCCTAATCGTAGATGGCGAACACTTCGAGATACTGGTAAACCCTGACCCCGCGCTGAACTTCAAGCTTGGGAAGCAGATAGAACCGTCTCAGGTCATCGCGGCAGACGAAGTCTTCTCCGAGTCATCGAAAGGACTCCGGGTCGGAACTGAGAAGCTCAAGAAATACTTCAAGACCGAGGACCCGGCGAAGGCCGCGGTCGAGGTGCTCAGGCGAGGGGAGCTCCAGCTCACGCAGGAGCAGAGGAAGAAGCTCCTCGACGAGAAGAGGAAGAGTATCGTGACGATGATCGCGAAGACATACGTCGACCCCAGGACGTCCCTCCCGCACCCACCCATAAGGGTGGAGCAGGCGATGCAGGAGGCGAGAATCTCCATCGACCCCTTCCAGGATGCGAGCGAGCAGACCAAGATGGTCGTCGAGAAGATTCGGAGCATCATCCCCCTGAAGTCGGAAAGGGTCAGGCTCCTCGTGAGGGTCTCCCCGCAGTACTCGGGGCAGACGATTGGAGTGCTGAAGAACTTCGGAGAGATTCTGAAGGAGGACTGGGGGGCCGACGGCACCCTATCGGCAATAGTAGAAATACCCGCTGGTTCCCAGCCTGGCCTGCTAGAGAAGCTAGGCTCGAACACGAAGGGAGCGGCCCAAGCTACATTGGTGAAATAAGTTGCCTCTCATAACAAGAAAACAGGTTATCCCGGGAGACGTCATCGCCTCCGGCGATTACAGGTACGGGAGCTACATAGAGAAGAGGGGAAGCGACTACATCGCGCTCAGGATCGGGCTGGGGGAGGTCAGCAGCGAGGGGGTGAAGCTGATACCGCTCACGGGCCCCTACCTCCCGCACGTCGACGACCAGGTCGTGGGCAAGGTCATCGATATGTCGGGGTTCGGCTGGGAGATCGACATCAACTCCTCATTCTTCGGCTACCTCCCCGCCTCGTTTGTCTTCGGGAGAGACTTCTCCCCCGCCACACACGACCTCAGCAGCAAATTCAAGGTTGGCGACCTGCTGCTCTGCAAGATAGAGGCCTTCGACAGGTCGAGGGACCCGCAGATCTCGATTCGTGGCCCCGGGCTGGGGAAGGTCCCGAGGGGCGAAATCGTTAAGATATCACCGACAAAGGTGCCGAGGTTGATAGGAAGAAAGGGATACATGGTCAACATGATAAGCGACCAGACAGGCTGCGAGCTGAAGGTTGGACAGAACGGTCTGGTCGTGGTCTCCGGACCGCCGGAGGGGATTCTGAAGGCCGCGAGCGCGATCAGGATGATCGAGGAGGAGGCCCATCTCGCCGACCTGACGACGAAGGTCCAGAACTATCTCGGAGCAGGGGCGCAAGGTGGAGAATAAGAAGAAACTCATCAGCGATGCCGGGGTGAGGACAGACGGGAGGAGATGGAACGAGCTCCGACCCATCAGGATGGAGGTGGGGCAGCTGAAGAATGCCGACGGTTCGGCCTACATTGAGTTCGGCAAGAACAAGATCGTGGCCGCGGTGTACGGGCCGAAGGAGGTCCATCCGAAGCACATGGTCCTGCCCGATAGGGCGCTCATACGCTGCAGGTACCACATGGCTCCCTTCTCCGTCGACGAGAGGAAGAACCCCGCACCTTCCCGGAGGGAGATTGAAATCTCCAAGGTTATCAGAGAGGCCCTCGAACCCGCGCTGATCGCGGAGGACTATCCGAGGGCGGCGATCCAGATATTCGTCGAGGTCCTGCAGTCAGACGGGGGCTCGAGGGTAGCGGGGATCACGGCTGCGTCTCTCGCACTCTCCGACGCGGGAATAAACATGAGAGACCTCGTGGTCGGCTGCTCGTCTGGGATCGTCGATGGGCAGGTGGTCCTCGACCTCAACGACACCGAAGACAAGGAGGGGTCGGGAGACATGCCCGTAGCGTTCATGCCCAATCTGAACCAGGTGACGCTCCTGCAGGTGGACGGCATCTACACCCCGGAGAATTTCAGGAAGGCCTTCGAGCTCGCGATGACTGGCGGGAGGATGGTCTACGAGATGCAGAGGAAGGCCCTACTGGAGAAGTACTTTGGCGCCTCACCTTCCGAGACGGCGATGGAGGAGGAAGAGTAGGTGTCGGCGGTCAAGAAGAATTACGTGGTGGAGACTCTCCGGAAGGCACAGATGGTCGAGCTTCTCGCGAAGGGTAAGAGAGTCGACGGCAGGAGCCAGGACGAAACGAGGGCGTTGAAGATCGAGACAAGGCTGATCGAGAAGGCGAACGGCTCCGCGAAGGTGAGTCTCGGCAACACCCAGGTAATCGCGGGTGTGAAGGTGGCGACTGGGACGCCCTTCGCAGACACCCCCGACAAGGGGGTCCTTATGGTGAACGCCGAGGTACTCCCCCTCGCTTCCCCTTATGCGGAGGCCGGTCCTCCAGACGAGAATGCGATAGAGCTCGCCCGTGTCGTGGACAGGGGGGTGAGAGAGTCCGAGATGGTCGACCTGTCAAAGCTCGTCCTTATCGCGGGGAAGTCGGTCTACACGGTATTCGTGGACGTCAACATCCTCAACGTGGACGGAAACCTCTTCGATGCGACAAGCTATGCGGTAGTCTCGGCACTCCGCACCGCCAAGATGCCGAAGTTCGAGGCGAATGGGGAGAAGGTGACCAACACAGGAAAGCTGGTGCCCTTTCCCGTGCAGAAGACCCCCGTCTCAATCACGATGGCGAGGATCGGAAGCATCATCGTTGTCGACCCGACGGCCGAGGAGGAGGCAGTGATGGACGCCAGGATAACTCTCACCACCGACGACGAGGAGAACATCTGTGCGGGGCAGAAGGGGGAGGCGGGCACATTCACCCCAGCGCAGGTGATGGAGGCGGCCGAGAAAGCAATCAGAAAGGGGAGGGAGCTAAGAAGCGTGATCAAGGAGGCGACCGGCTGATGCCCAAGAAGATGGAAGCGGTGCACGGGCTCAGAGCCAAGTTCGGCTCTACCGTGAGGAAGCGATACTCCCGGGTGTACAGGACACTCAAGACCGCCCGCGAGTGCCCCTCCTGCGCGAGTCTGAAGCTGAAGAGGTCTGCCTCGGGCATCTGGGCCTGCTCGGTGTGCGGGTATACGGTGGCGGGAGGCGCCTACGATATCGTCCCGGCAAAGACGGCGTAACCCGATAACCGCGATAGAGCTCAGGATAACCCTCGTCGAAGAGCCAGAGAGACCTGGGCTTCCCGCGCCGAATTCGTCCAAGCCACCGATGGGTGGTGCGGAGATGGTCATCCGGTCGAAAGAACCCGCGGAGGTGATAGCCAAGGCGCGGGAGGCCCTTCAGAGCATGGGAAAAGTCACGAGTCCGCCGAAAGCCTTTAAGCACTCGCGCAAGAAGTTGGGCAGACATTGAGCGAGGCCGAGCAGCTGCCACCATGGCTGAGGGAGCAGCTTGCCAGGTTTGAGCAGATACAACAAAACCTGCAAGCCGTCCTGGTCCAGAAGCAGCAGGTAGAGTTGGAGCAGGCGGAGGCGGAGAAGGCCCTAGAGGAGCTGAATAAGAACACTAACTCCGACCAGATCTTCAAGTTCGCGGGCAACCTCCTGATCAAGGTCCCGAAGGATGCCATCGTGAAGGAGATGGCCGAGAAGAAGGAGCTCGCGGGCACCAGGTCCCTCGTTCTTGCGAAGCAGGAGGCCAGGTTCAGAGCTAGCCTGAAGGAGATTCAGGTGAAGATAGACGATTCGATGAAAGGCGGCAGGGCTCGGGCCGCCGCAGCGGCCGAGGAAGAGTAGCTGTTTTTAACAGAGAACATATTCTCGGGGCGAGTTGTCTCCCCCGAGGGAGAGGTTCCCCTTCGTCGAGACAGAGGGCCTTCGCCGTGTCGCCGTCGTCTGCCACAGGAACGCGGATGCCGACGCATACCTCTCCGCCTATGCCCTCTCCGCGCTGATGAAGCGGCTCTCCCCGAGCGCAGAAGTCGATATCGTCGCGCCGGGGAAGATGACTCTCCCCGCCAGGAGGCTCGCTCGAATCTTCCCTCACCGGGTGGTCGATGAGGGCGCGACGGGCGGCGAGACCTACGAGCTCTTCGTCGCCGTCGACGTGGGGCACACGGAGCTCCTCGGGTCCTGGCTCGGGAAGATGAGAGAGAGCGGGGCATTCAAGGTCCTCGTGGACCACCACCCGATTCAGCGGACGACCCTCTACGACAGGACAATCGTCGATAGGGAAGCCACTTCAGCCGCTGAGGTAGTCTACGCAATCTACGGAGACCTCCGGGTTCCCATGAAGAGGAGGGTGGCGCAGGCGCTCCTGGCCGCTATTCTCTTCGACTCGCAGCACCTCGCGATAGCCGGGCAGGGCGCCCTGAAGGCTGCTGTCGGTCTGGTCGAGGATGGCGCGAGCCTGGAGAAGGCGCGAAGGATGCTCAGGGGCGAGCCGGACTACGGCGAGGTGGTCGCGAGGCTGAAGGGCGCACAGCGCCTCGAGATCATTCGAATCGGCCCCTGGGTCATGGCGAGGAGTAGGGTCGGTTCATTCCATGCGCCTGTCGCCAGAGGGCTCCTGAACCTGGGGGCGGACATCGCGATCGCTACGGGACGCACCGAGGGAGAGACGAGGTGCAGCCTCCGCAGCAGCGCCAGGTTCTTCGACGCGACGAAGATACACCTCGGGACGAAGGTCGCGGCGGTCGTGGGGAGGGAAGGAGGGGGAGGGTACGGGGGAGGCCATCCGACGGCCGCGTCGCTAACCAGCAGCCTCACGGCGGAGGAGGTGGAGGAGAGATGCACCTCCGAGTTATCCAGACTCGTGAAGGCTCCAGCGGTTCACGTGAAGTAGTGTCACTCGTCTGCCCTCCTGTACTTACGGGAGGCCCCGTTTCTGAGGAAGCCCTCGAAGGCGAGCCTGAGCCAGGGTGTGTAGGTGGCGACTTCCTGCCGCATGTCCTTTCTGAGCCCCTCGAGGGTCGTGAACTTCGTCTCAGCTATCTCTGCGGGGTTAGGGGTGCAGCTTCCGTCGAATTCCCCTACGAGAAGCTTGCAGTACTCGTTCTCCGAGTACCTCCCAAATGGTGCCTCGTAGGTGAAAGCCAGGACATCCTCGAGCTTCCTCGGCTTAACACCGAGCTCCTGCATCCCTCTTCTCAGGGCCGCCTCGAAGTATGTCTCCCCCGGGTGGACGTGGCTGGTGTAGGAGACGTCCCAGTACACCGGCCACAGAAGCTTCTCTCTGCTCCGCCTCTGCAGAAGGAGCCTCCCTCCGTGGAAGAGGAACACCACGTAGGCTCTGTGCCTGAGCCCCCTCCCGAGGTGACAGTTCTCTCTCGTGTCTGTACCGACCTGGTTGTCTTTGTCGTCGACGCGAATGAGTGTCTCTTCCGCGGGCATCCTTCTTAATCCTGTGCGCAAAATCGTAGATAAGGTAATCGTTGCTCCGCCCTTTTTATCCCGTCAGGGACGGCCTCCCGACATGAAAAAAGGAAGCTGCACCTTCCACGGTACTGTCTTCGCAGGCTCCGGGAGGGGGGGGTATTACGTGGGGCACCCCGAGTACGTCAAGAGATTCAAGGAGTTGTTGGGATATGCGCCTTTCCCCGGAACGCTGAATGTGAAGCTGGGCACGGAGGAAGACATCAGGCAGCGGAAGCGTCTCAGGCTGAGGGGGGAGGGGCTCCGGATAGAGGAGTCTCATGTCGCGGGAGAGAGGTTCAGCTCCGTGAACTGCTTCAAGGGTCGACTTGAGGACCAGGCGATCGCCCTGTTGATAGTCGCGATAACCGACTACGACGACTCGGTCCTCGAGCTTATCTCGCCCGTTTATCTGAGGCAGAAGCTTCACCTCAAGGACGGGAGCGCGGTCTCGCCCATGATCGAGTACTACTCAAGGTGAACGGCAGCCGAGAGCTCATCGCCGTCCTTCAGCTTCAACTCCCTCCTTAGATTGGCAGGGGAGATCAGCTCAAGCACCGTGTCGTCGTAGTGAGTGCGCTCTATCACCAGGGCGGCTCCCTTTTGCGTTTCACTTATCCTCGCCCTGAAACACCTGGCCGGACCGTAGCTCCGGGCCCTGTCCTCGAATCCTTCGATGAAGATTCCAGTCATGGAGCGAAGGAGACGCTTCTGCTCAATCTGAGTCGGCGAGACGAGCCTGAGGTTCAGCGTCCCGGGGAACGGGATAAACCCGAGAAGATTCGTGAACTGTCTCCTGTATCCGCCCAGGCTTACGTAGTACCCTCCTTCCCTCATCCCGGAGAATACCCGCCCTGTGAAAAGAAACTCCTCCCTCCGGTTCATTGCGCCCTTGAGCTCCGCGTAGAGCGAGGCTACCTGGTCGTAGCCCCTCGAGGTCAGCCTGACTCCCAACCTCCGCCCAACACGTCCGCGCTCTATCATACCCTCCCTCTCCAACTCGAGGAGGCGAACGGAGGCTCCTTGCTGTGTCAGGTGAAGAACTCTACCGAGCTCGGAGGTGGAGAGGGACACAAGCCGGCGGCGGGCGCCGAGTTTGACAAGCTCTATGAGCGTGCGTAGGCTGGTATCTTGGCGCATACAAATCAGTTTGTGATTACCAAATTATTATAAGCATAACGGCCTCGCGCTCTTCGCGAATGCAGCTCTCAAACTCCAGGCGGCTCAGCCTTGAGGCCCTCCTCACAGCCCTCGCGGTAATCCTGAACCTTACGATCAGCTTCCCCGCTCCCTACGCGACCTTTCTGACATACGAAATCTGGGAGGTCCCTATCGTCCTGGCCCTCCTGATACTGGGGGTGCGGAGCGGGGTGACTGTCGCAGTCCTGAACTCGGTCGTGCTGGAGTTGGTGAAGCCTGGAGCTATCCCAGCGGGACCCCTCTACAACTTCGCCGCGATTGTCGCGATGTTCGTCGGCATTCTTGCCGCGCAGCGGGTCGCGAAGAGGAGGGGGTGGGGAGTCGGGACCCTCATCGCGGCTTCTACATCGCTTGGAGTATTAACGAGGACCTCGATAATGACCGTCGTGAACGCGATCATTCTACCACTGCCTTATCCAATCGGGTTTGGAACCTTTGGCGTGACAGTTTCGCAGCTTCCGGCGCTCCTGCCCCTCATCGGCTTGTTCAACTTCACCGTCGCCCTGTACACGATTCCCCTCGCCCACAGCATGCAGAGGGCCATCGCGGCGAGATACAGACTCAACACTCTTCATTCCAGCCCCTAGGCGGATGGATAATGATTGGGAATCGCCACCCTCCCAGACATTCAAAGATGGAAGGGACTAGGGAGTAGCATGGGGGAGATTCTCCGAGTCCAGAATCTCAGCTTCCGCTACCCAGAGGCTGCCAAGTTCGCGGTAAGGGATTTCGAGCTGACGATTAAGGGCGGCGAGATTGTCATACTCGCTGGGCCCAGCGGGTGTGGCAAGTCCACCCTTCTTCGCGCCGTGAACGGCCTCATCCCCCACATGTACACGGGCGAGTACCTCGGTTCAGTTTCGGTCGGAGACCACAAGGTGAGCGAAGCGCGAATGAGCGAGCTGGCCCAGACGGTGGGTCTGCTCTTTCAGAATCCGGAGAACCAGATATTCATGTTCTCGGTGGAGCGCGACATCGCCTTCGGGCTGGAGAACCTGGCCGTTCCTCCCGACGAGATGAGGACTCGTGTCGACGAGGCGATGCGTCAGCTCGGGATAACGGACCTCGCTCAGAGGGCGCCTCACGAGCTCTCCGATGGGCAGAAGCAGAGGGTCGCCCTCGCGGGGGTGATCGTGATGAGGCCGAGGCTGATAATTCTCGACGAGCCTACCTCGTTGCTCGACCCGAAGACGGCCGTCGAGCTCGTCGAGCTCGTCAGGAGGCTCAGGGACGAGACAGGCATCACCTTCCTGATAGTCGAGCACAGGCTGGAACTCCTGGTAAGGATAGCGGACAGGCTGGTCGTCATGAGCGAGGGAAGGAAGGTCCTCGATGGAGGGCCGGAGGAGGTCCTCGCGGACGAGAGGGCCGCGGCCTACGGAATCTCCATCCCTCCCATCTCGCGATTGCGGAACCAGCTCAAGAGGGACGGGCTTCCTCTCGAGAACGGCTTCGGCCCCGACGACCTCGCGGAGGAGTTGAACAGGGAGGCACTGGGAAGATGATAGAATTCAGGGACGTCACCTTCGTCCATCAGACGGGGAAGACTGCTCTCAGGGATGTCAACCTCAAGGTAGAGAAGGCCGAGATGCTCGCGGTCGTCGGTGAGAACGGCGCGGGAAAGACGACTCTGGTCAAACACGTGAACGGGCTGCTCAAGCCGACGAAGGGAACCGTTCTCGTCGATGGGGAGGACACGACGAAGAAGAGCACCGCAGAACTCTCCCGCAAGGTCGGGATAGCCTTTCAGAACCCAGACCACCAGCTCTTCTCGGAGAGCGTGGAGGCCGAGACGGCGTTCGCGCTGAAGAACTTCGGCTTCTCCCGGGAGCTGATGGACCAGAGGCTGAACTGGGCGCTGCAGTTCTTTGGGCTCGAGGAATACAGGAACTCCTCCCCCCTAGCGCTGAGCGGGGGGGAGAAGAAGAGACTCACGCTGGCTTGCATCCTAGCGTGGGACCCGGAGGTGGTCATACTGGACGAACCGACGGTCGGTCAGGACGCGATTCAGAAGGAGAAACTCTCGGGGATAATCAAGATGCTGAGGTCGACGGGAAAGACGACGATCATCGTCTCTCACGATATCGAGTTCATCTGGCCCCTCCAGCCCCGCCTCGTCGTGATGTCCCAGGGGAGGGTCGTGGCCGACGGACCGGCGGACACCCTAATGAGGGACGAAGAGCTCCTTGAGGGCGCCAGGGTGATGCAGCCGCAGCTCGTGGAGCTCTACCAGCGTCTGCGGAGGCGGCCAGACTCGCCGTTCGCGAGCGTGAACGACGCGAGGTTGTGGATAACGGGTCCGGTGGTCCGCTAGTGTACTGGGTCGCGGGCGGATTCATCTTTCGCAGGGTGAACTCTCCGTTTCACAGCCTCGACCCAAGGGTGAAGCTCCTCGTCTCGGCCGAGCTCTTCGTGGTATCGTTGACCGCCTACTCGGTCACCCAGCTCGCCGTGGTGATGGCAGTAATGCTTTCCATAGCAGCCGTGTCAAAGATCTTGAAGCGCGTGGGGAGGACTCTGATCTTCTCGGCGGGCTTCTCCGTCTTCATCTTCGTGATAAACCTGCTCGCATCGCATTCGTTACTCACTTCGGCGGTCTACTCGGTCAGGTTCCTCGCGATAATCATCTCGACGAGCCTCTTCTTCATCACCACCTCGCCCGACGAACTCGAGCAGGTGATGAAATCGGCGCATCTTCCGAGGGACGTGGTCTTCGCCTTCACCACCGCGGTCAGGTTCATCCCGGTGCTGATGCTGGATGCGATACAGATCGTAGATGCTCAGAAGTCGAGGGGGCTCGAGGTGGAGAAGGGGAACCTCATCAGGCGAGTGAGAAAGATGGTGCCCGTCCTGATCCCCCTCGTGGTAAACTCAGTTATCAGGAGCGGCGAATTGGCGGAGGCGATGGAGTCGAGGGCTTACGGGGCGGTCTCGAAGCCGACCTCCCTCCACAGCTACAGCTCGACTAAGAGGGACAAGCTCGTGGCGGCGGGCAGCCTGATCCTCTTCATCATTACAGTCTATATTTACGTCAGGTTTCCGACACCCCTGTGATGATACCCGTCAGGGTCGTTGCCGACGAGAGGGAGAGGGCGAGCGGTGTTCCGGAAGAGCTCTCCAAGCTCAACGTACGGGTCTACTTCAGCAAGCTCTCCGTCGGGGATTATGTGCTGAGCCCCGAGGTGGCGGTCGAGAGGAAGAGCATTCCCGACCTAATCTCCTCCGTCTACGACTCGAGGATCTTTATCCAGGCCTCGCGAATCGCGAGTGCGTATGCGAAGCCGTACCTTCTAATCGAGGGAGACTCAAAGGAAGTGGAGAGGCTGACTCGAAACTTGAAGTCTTACTACGGAGCTATCGCATCAGTCACCCTCGCCTACGGTCTGAGGGTCCTCTTCACCGCCAACAAGACAGAAACGGCGGTGGCAATCTCTGAGTTGCTAAGAAATGTCAGGGCGAGGCCTGTGCCTCACCAGATGAGCGAGACGCCTCCAAGGAGCAAGAGCTTCTCTCAGCAGCAGGCCTACCTTGTCTCGTCCCTCCCCGGAGTCGGACGCAAGCTCGCGGAGCGGCTGCTCCGCAAGTACGGAACGCCTAGACGAGTGATGAGTCTGACGCAGGGTGAACTCTCCCTGACCCCCGGGATAGGCTGGAAGCGGGCGGAGAGGATCAAGCGCCTCTTGGATGAACAGTTTGTCGGAGCGGCCGGTGGGGAGTCGCAGACGAAGCTTGAGTGAGATCAGGCGGGTCGGGATAGTCGGGGGGACGGGTCCTCTCGGGAGGGGGCTGGCCGCGAGGCTCTCGTACAAGTACGACGTGTTGATCGGGTCTAGGGAGGAAAGAAGAGCAAGGGGGGCAGCCGAGGAGGTCACGAGGCTGACCGGAAGACAGGTCAGGGGGGCGACCAACCTCGAAGCAGCGAGGGCGAGCGACGCCGCGATACTCGCTTTACCAGACCAGCCTACGAGCGAGCTTATTCAGGATCTGAAGGAGGAACTTGAAGGCAAGCTCGTAATCTCACCAATAGTTCCGATGGAGATGAAGGACGGACGCTTCACCTACTCACCCAGAGACAGCTCGGCCGCCGAGTCGGTCGCCTCGATTCTCGACAGGAGCAGGGTCGCGGCCGCCTTCCACACCGTCCCCGCCCCGAAGCTGCTGGCGATAGGGGAGAAGCTGGAGTACACCGTCCCGGTGGCCGCGGAGAAAAGGGAGACGTTCAGCGAAGTAGCGACCATAGTCTCGTCAATCCAAGACCTCAGGCCTCTCTACGCGGGTCCCCTCAGCTCCGCCCGGACGATCGAAGCGCTGACGCCCCTCCTCCTCAACCTCGCGAGACTCAACGGAAGAAAGAATCTCTCGATAAGGATAGTGTGATAAGACGAAGATCGCGGCAAAGGAAGAGACGCTCGCATGAAGTTCGGCCTCTGCCTCCCGAACTTTGGGGGGAAGATCGGACCCGGCGAGCTTCTTGCGTTGGCCGTCGCGGCCGAGGAGAATGGTTTTGCCTCCGTCTGGGCGACGGATCACATCATCATGCCGAGACGACTCAAGAGCCCCTACGATGAGCTCTTCGAGCCGTTCGTGACCCTCGCGTCAATCGCGGCGAAGACCAGCGAGGTGAAGCTCGGAACCTCGGTACTGGTCCTCCCTCAGCGTGACCCCTTCTTGGTCGCGAAGCAGGTGGCAACCCTCGACCAGTTCTCGGGCGGAAGGATGATTCTCGGCGTAGGTGCGGGATGGGCGGAAGGAGAGTTCGAGTACTTGGGGGCGAACTTCAGGAAGAGGGGGAAGGTCCTCGATGAAGCCATTGACCTGCTCAGGAGGCTCTGGACCGACAGCACAATAAACTACTCCGGAAGGTTCTTCAGGGTTAGCGATGCCGTCACCCTTCCGAAGCCCGTCCAGAAGATAATACCGATATGGGTTGGCGGGACCTCCGACGCCGCCATCGAGAGAGCCGCGAGGGTGGGCGACGGCTGGCACCCTGTAGGAGTCGACCCCGCCCGCCTAGCTCAGGGGGCTGCAAGGGTGAAGAAGACAGGGACAGAGAAGACCATCTCGGTGAGGCTGACTGTGGACGTGAGGAGGAGAAGAGAGGATTACGTCTCGCCGGATGGGGAGAAGATGGTGACCCTCTCTGGGTCCCGCGAGGAGATGGCCCGCACGCTGGAGGAGTACGCGAAGGGAGGACTCGAGTACCTGGTGGCGTACATCTACCGGGACGAGGTCAGGGAGATAATCGCGGACGTGATGAAATTTTCCGGGGAGATAATCCGGTCCTACTCTTGAACTTGAATGAAGAAGCAGAGAGTTACCTCAAAACCAAGGAGAGGGGTTTCCTCGCCACGATTGGGAAGGAAGGACCGACGGTCATCCCCGTCTGCTTCGCCTACGAGTCAGGGAAGATCTACTCGGCGATAGATCGAAAGCCCAAGTCCGGGCGCGAGCTGGCGAGGGTCAAGAACATCGAGAAGAATCCACGCGTCGCGTTCATCCTGGACACGTACTCCGACGACTGGAGGAGGCTCTCGTACCTCCTCGTGCACGGGAAGGCATCCCTGGTAAGAGAGCCGAGCGAAGAGGGGAGGGCCAAGGAGCTACTCCTCTCGAAGTATCCGCAGTACCGATGGTTGGGGCTAGACGGATCGAGGACCATTCGTGTCACCATCGAGAGCGTCAAGTTTTGGAAATTTCAGCCTCGAGGCTAGTACTGGTTAGTCCAGAGTGGCGAAGTCGCCCCTCCAGCCAGTGTACAAGATAGGTCTGTACACTTCGAAAGACCAGTAATCGCGAAAATCCTCGATTGCGTACGATGCCTTTACCCTCCCGACGAGTAGCTCATGGTCTCCAAATCTGATGGTCTTCGTCAGAGAGCACTCCAAGACGGCGACAGCAGCGTCTATCACAGGGACGTCCACCCTCTTCCCTCTGTGATGCTTCAAGCCTGCCGAGAGCAGCTTGTCCTCCCCCTCCTTGCCCGCATGGGAGGCGAGGTGTGCCATCGCACGAATATCCTTCTTGTCGAGCCAGCAGAGAGAGAATCGCCTCGCGGCGATGACCGTCTTGTGCGTGCTGTGCGAGGGCAATGACGAGACGCCCACGAGGGAGGGAGACTCGGACAGAGCGGTGAAGGAGACGACAGGCATCGCGGAGACCGTCTTCCTGTGGGACGCTGAGAGAACCGCAGGAACCGACGGATAAAAGAGCCGGTACGCCTTTCCCGTGTCGACCTCCTTCATCCGACCGAGACCAGTCGTCACGACCGTATAAAGGGAGACGCGAGGCCTCGAGCCAAGGAGCATTCGGCGTCTTATACCTCGGGTTTGAAGAGAGAGCGCGCCTTGAGGATCGTCGGGTTAGACCTTGCAGGCAGCGAGACGAGAAGAACCGGTTTCTGCTCTATGGACCAGGGCCTCTCCTGCCGGACCAAGGTGCTCTACACCGACGAGGAGGTCATCCGGGAGACCCTGTCACAGGAGCCCGACGTGGTAAGCATCGACGCGCCTCTCTTTCTCCCAAAGGGGAGGGAGAGCCTCGAGGTGAAGGGCCCGCCACACTTCCGGGCTTGCGACAGGGAGCTGCTAAGGATGAAGATCAGGTTCTTTCCGATCTCTCTGGGACCGATGCGAAAGTTGACGAGGAGGGGAATGAGTCTGAGGAGTGTCTTCGAGGGCTCGGGACTCCGTGTGATCGAGAGCTTCCCGGGGGCAATCCAGGACATGCTCGGAATGCCTCGCAAGCAGGAGGGGCTTGAGAAGCTCAGGATGGCCCTGATTCGGTATGGCGCAGGCGGGGAAATCGACCGAAACGACCTCACGGGGGATGAGTTGGACGCAATCACCTGCGCGCTGGTCGGAAAGATGCTCCTCGAGGGAGACTACCTCGCAATAGGCGACCCGGAAGAAGGACTGATGATCTTGCCGAAGCGGACCCCTCACAAGTCTGCGGGAAGTTAGTGGGTACAGACTCTCTTCGACGAACCGGTTCGGCCGAGGTGAGGTTGCTTTGGGGAGCGGGTGGGTTTGTGAATCTTAGGGACGCGAGCGATGGCGGAGCGAGCGAGTCGAGCGTTTGAATAATTTTCACATTCTGATGCATTTTCGCACAATCGCCGATGCAGAATTTCTCTAGTAAATCCTTCTATCGTACATTAAAGCAATAATCAGCACTAACTAGTTTGAAGGAGAAGTGACTCAAGCAGAGTGGCGAGGAGGGCCTAGACGACATCTGCTCATCCTGCTCGTCGCGAGCATCTTGGTACTCTCAGTGTTCAGTCTTCCCCAGCGTGCTGCCCTGGGTTCGAGTTCGTATTCAATCGTCAAGACAAAATCCGGTCTGGTTGCTAGGGACCGACTGAATAACGCAATCCAGACGAAGCAACAGGTGCTGGCAAACACGACCTACTGGTCGTACTACGGGACAGTGTACGAAAAGCAGACGACCTTTGATATCTACAAGGATTCGCAGGGGCTGCACATTGGTGAGCCGGGACCGGACCATGCGACCTTTGGTAATGATGCCTTTTCCGGGTTCTATGCCGTCTCTCCGTGGACCAACGCCGTACTCGTGCACGCGGTATTGACAGCCCCAGGGCCAGACCAACCAGTCCCGGATCACAATTTTCAAAATCAGCTAGAAATATTTGCATCGGGCCCAAACATTAACTACATTAGTTGTTTTGCAACGACGGATTCAAGCGGCAGATACTGGAAGTTGGTGCGGAACTATCTCAGGGTTTACGTCGATAATGTCCTGGTCTACTCTAACGGCGCGCTGTCACTGAACATGCCGGCTCCGTTCCAGTACTATCTGATAACCATGAACTCCTTCTCAGGCTCGGCCACGAGCCCGGACGGTACGCGCTATGGGGTCTTCCGCGATTACTATCTCACAAGCGATGAAAGCATCACGGTGACCACCAACAGTGCACCTAATGCCGCAACGGTCAATCTAACCGACCAGGCGGGCACGGTGCTCGCAAGCTCGCCAGTGGCAGCAGGTTCTGCCACCTTGAATATCGGGGGACATCGCTTTCCGCTAACAGCTACTATCAACGTCTACGATTCGAGCGGCTCCCTACTTACCTCAAGTCCGGCGAGTTTGTACGGTGGGGACGCATACGAAGTGGACCCGGCTCCGAACCCGGGTCCGATTAGCACTACAACAACTACCACGGCTACAACGACGACGGGTACAACCACAACAACAACCGCAGGGACGTCTACGACGTCTTCGACTTCCACGGCCTCGTCCACGACCGCGACAACAACCACGAGCGCGACGACGACCACTGTAACGAGCACCTCCACGTCCCCAACTACGACTACTGCAACTACTACGGCGACGAGTGCGACGACAACAGCGACGAGCTCTTCTACCGGCGGCACGTCTCACCTAACGGTGAAAACCCAGGATACCAGCGGAGCGCCTCTCACCGGCTACTACACAGAGCTGTCTCAGAACGGCGTAACGGTGGCGAATGGGTTCACCCCAGCCACGTATACCCTCAACAACGGCCAGTCGTACGGCCTCGCTGTCGGTAGTTTCGGCTCTTGCTCTTTCGACCACTGGTTGGACGGCGGCAACAGCAATCCAAGAACAGTCTCGATCACTATTGATACTATCATGACAGCGGTCATGAACTGCGGCACCACGACGTCTACCACGACTACGACCACCTCTACGACGACTACGACTACTGCAACTACTACGGCGACGAGTACGACGACAACAGCGACTAGCTCTTCTACCGGCGGCACGTCTCACCTAACGGTGAAAACCCAGGATACCAGCGGAGCGCCTCTCACTGGCTACTACACGGAGCTGTCTCAGAACGGCGTAACGGTGGCGAATGGGTTCACCCCAGCCACGTATACCCTCAACAACGGCCAGTCGTACGGCCTCTCTGTCAGTGGATTCGGCTCTTGCTCTTTCGACCACTGGTTGGACGGCGGCAACAGCAATCCAAGAACAGTCTCGATAAGTATTGATACTACCCTAACAGCGGTTATGAACTGCGGCACCACGACGTCTACCACGACCACCTCTACGACGACTACGACGACCACAGCTACAACTTCGACTTCAACAGCCTCATCCACGACGACAACGGTAACGACGACTACCACGACAACTACGGCAACGACGACTACAACACCATCCGTTAGTGTACCGTCGCGTCCAACCGGTCTATCAGCAAAAGCCGTCTCAGCATCAGAGATTGATCTCACCTGGACCCCGCCCGCAAGTGATGGAGGCTCACCGATAATCGGTTACCAGATAGAGAGATCAATCGATCGCGGAACAAACTGGACCGTCATCGCAGCAAATACCGGCAGCACAGCGACGACTTATTCGAGCACCGGATTGTCCCCTCTGACAACTTACACCTACCGCGTCACTGCCATCAATTCTGTCGGGATGAGTAACCCATCTGACACGGCATCCGCCCAGACATTTACGCTGTGCGTAGGAATCTGTCTATAGTAGCTGGGCGCCCCCAGGCTTTCTGCAGGTCGGTTAACTAATCTGAATCCCTAACGCTTTGAGGCCACAAAGTTCAACGCCTCTCTCGCCAGAAGTAGCCACAAATCTCCAGACACTGGTTCAATGGTTGCCCATTCTTTCATGGGCCGGCCACGACCCGAATCGAAGCGTTCCCCTTTTCCAGATGCAACGAGCGCGTCTACCCGCAGCTTGGGAAGTTTCACAAGGAGCTTGCCCTCGTGATTAAGTGTGGCAAAGATTCTACCGTTAATCGTCAGTGCTGAGGAGCCAAACCCCTTCTTCTCCGACTGAGTTACCTTCGAATTAGTGAGGAGAGCCTTCACGACCTTTGCAAAGCGCTCTTCCGGAGAGATGGGTGGATGACTCAAAGGGACGAATCCTCGACGTGTCCGCGCGAACCTGACCCGAAAGGAAGTTGGGTGGCTGGTCCCGTTGGGTCCGGACCTATCTTGAGCTCGAAGCTCGGAGCGGCAGTGATTGGGCGAAAAATTCTGATGCGCTGACGGACCATGATCTCGTTCACCTCGGGCAACCCCAAAACTGATATATCTTCTCCCGCTTTCTGGCCCCTAGTTTCTTGCTTCAGGCGAACGCCGAGTAGCAGCACACTCTCTGAGTTCTATTCCAACCCGATCTTCGACGCCCTGAGGAGGGACGCGCCTCGGGCATCGCACCGTGGAACCCCACTGCGAAGATGATGATCAGAGTTCCGCACTGCAGGAAATTGAGCTGCTGTATCCAGCCGTAAGGCGCCAACTCGAGATTGCTTATCACCTGAGTTAGCGGCGAATAGCCCGGCGTCGCCAGCCCGAAGACGGTGTAGACGGTCACGAAGACGACGGGGCCGATTATCCCCGCCAGAGCGGAGGCTCTCGGGGAGATGTTAAGCCCGTTCAATTCTCGAATAGTCACCTTCTAGTAAGCAGGAGGAAAAAGCCGAACCCTATCGATATAGAACCTATAGCCAGAGGAAGGTATAACGAAAGTATCAACTCGTAGAATGGTGGAGTCTCAGCCAACCGAGCTGTGAGCGACGAGTACAATAGGTAGAATCCGAAGATGATAATCGCTATTCCCTCTGGTTTACGAGACCGTCTCATATGAATACAGTGGAGAGGCTCGAACTTATGCGTTCCTCACCCTTCTTGTAATCCTCCGTGTGGAGCGGCTACCTTCCGGATAACAGAACGGTCGCCACCGTAGAGAATGAGGAGAGACTGCTCACCATTACCTCACCCTGCGAGACCGTGTAGAGGTAGTTCCCTATGATGACACTCCTGTCAATCTGCAGGTTGTTAACCGGCGAGTCTCCGTAGCTCTTGCCCGGCGGGTATTGGGACACTCTTCCGAGGAGGGTGAACCCCGCCCCGGTTACCTTGAAGACGTAGACACCCTGCCAGACGATGTCGCCATACGGCGGAGGGCTGCTCGGGCCATAAGTCTGGTTCCCGCTCACCTTCGCGAGCGTGACAGGGATCGCCATTATGTTCCTCGAAGAGTCGAAAGTGAACGCCAGGTGATCGTTGAGAACGGGGGATTCCGTCCCGCGGTCGCCTATCAGGTACTTCGAGACCTGGGTCGAGGTGCCGTTCTCGAAGACCCGGAAGAGTGAGAGCTTCATGCCGAGATACCAGGCGAAGTTTCCGGTCGAGGACGGGACTGCCTCCTTTCCGACCCCGATTAGGTAACCACCCGGCAATGGGTGGAGGTAGTCTGAATAGCCAGTGACTTTCAAGGCGCTGAGAACGACCGGGTTGGCGATGTCCTTGAAGGAAATCGCGAAGAGCGGGTCGATCTGCTCGAACGTAACCACATAGCCCATATCACCTACGAAACGGACCGCATAGATGTTCTCTCCCGGCGCGATATTCCGGACGGCCGATACTTGACTCATGTCCCGGCCGAGCACATAGACGTCATCGCTGCGCGTGTAGGCGCCTCCGATCTTGGCGAAGCGGCTCGTGGCCACCCTGAAGTAGTTGTCGTATTCGTCCAGGGAGAACTGGTTGAGGACCGTTCCGGGGACGGAGCCGACCGCCTTCACGGTAACGTTGCCGTCGGAGGAGTACGAGGCTCGGAAGATCGTGCTGTTCTGCCCCTGCTGGAGGTTCGTTGAGGATATGACGCCGCCGGTGTAGATGTCACCCGGAATGTTGTCCGCGTAGAACTCCTGGTAGTTGGCATAGACAACGTAGATGTTTGACGGGGAAACGTAGATTGTCGATGATGGGCCGGTGAGAACCGTGAGGGTGCTCGCTTTCCCGGTGGACATGCTCACACTCGTGACCATCGTGTAGTAGCTGATCTGCGCCCTGTTGGGGGTGTAGTAGACTGAAGAGGGTAGAAGGGTCTTCCCGACGCCATCCTCGGCCACCAACGGCAATACACCTGTCGCGTTGCCTTTGTCATCGAACCTGTAGGAAGGCTGCTGGATTACAGCGTAGATGTAACCCTGAGCGAGGCGGGCCGCTACATAGGTTCCCGCAACGCTCGTGTTTCCCATCAGTCTCGGCGAGGATGGGACTGACGTGTCGTAGAGCAAGAGGTCGATGTATGTGGTGTTGGCGCTTCGCTGATCGATGACCATGAGGCGGTCCCGAGAGATCTCCATCCCCAAGATCATAGCGTTCTGGAATGCTATGGTCGAAAGGGTCGTTGTGGAGTTGGGCGGGTATGCTTTCAGGATCGTAACGGCGTTGCTCGTCGAGACGAAGAGGTTCGTTCCGTCGGTCTTCACCCGGTCGGGCTCGTCTACGCCCTGGACCTGCACGTTGGTGCCAGTAAAGATGGGGGTTGACTGGGCCGCAGTCGTGGCAGCGGCGGCTGTGAGGGTTTTGACGTCTTCTCCGAACGCCATTGGAGGTTGACCGAACCAAGTCCCTCGTCTACCATACTGCTGGGCGCTCTTGGCGTTCGCCGCAATAAAGTCCTGAAGCTGAACGTAACTTGAGAAGGACCCGAGGCCTTCCGCGACCGCATGGGCTGTCCCACTGCCTGGTGGGACGTTAAGCGCGGGTGATGAGAAGGAAAAGGCTGCTAGTCCGGCCGCTACCCCCATGATTGCCATCACGAAGATCGCCGCTTCCCTGTACCGGAAACCTACCCTTGAAGTCGCCTGCATGGGTCAAGGGATATCGGTCCGGGGACTAAAGCCTAAGCTACAGAACACCCTGTTCTGCACTGGCGAACGTCTAATCGACCCGTAAAGCCGATGCTGCACCGAAGGTTCGGCCTCAACGCGGCGATCTCGGCCTACTCCCTCTGATCGCCGCGGTCTCCGTGTAACAATCGCCTTTTGCAGGTACCGTGGCAACTGAATCCACCAACTTCGAGCAAAAATCAGTGCCGCTGCTCGGGCAACAACGTCCTACAGGACGGTGCTCGACTCGAAACCTGAGTGCCGACCCGGCGTGGCGTGATGCGGGTATCAACTTCACGAGGTTTGCAATGTTCGCCTCTCGACCACGCGGGAGCCGTTGACATAGATGCCTGCGAGAATCAGCGCACCTCCGACCACCAGCGCCGCTGAGATTTTTTCCGCGAGGAAGGCTACGCCCATGGCGGCAGTCAATACGGGCACCAGCAATTGAGCCAGCCCGCCCTGGGACGCTCTGACCCTCTTCAGCACGCTGTTCCATACCACGTAGCTAAGAGCGGTGCTGACCATCCCCATGTAAAGCGCTATAGCCAGGCTCGGGATGGCGATACCAGTCCACTGCTGGGTCCCCGTCAACGGGGTCGCGACCAGAATCAGAACGACGTTCGCTATCCCGAATAACAGAAAGCTGTTGTAGGTGTAGCCGAAGTAGCTGGCAGACTTTCTCCCGTACACAGAATAGAGCCCCCACGCCGTCCCCGTCAGGGCCATCAAGGCCACCCCCTGCACAGAAGCCGCGCCAATGCCGCCGAACGTCACGGTGATAATGCCCAGGATACCGAGGAGCTGTCCCAGAAGAAGGCGCCCAGACAGCATCTCTCCATCCTTGATTACAGAGTACGAGCTCATCGTGATCACGACCATGCTGTAGAAGACGAGCGCTCCAGCGCCGGC
>VBPK01000071.1:0-4609 GCA_005877225.1 Nitrososphaerota archaeon | reverse complement strand
CCGACGAGGTTACCAGAAACGAGATACCTGGTGATTATGCTGTTGACGGCGAAGCTGACAATTATGACAACGAAGGCGGTCGGGACCGCTAGCCTACGCCAACTAACCAAGGAACAAGAGGCCGCTAAATGGACAGAATTAAGGGAGACGACGGGTTGTCGTCGCTACGCGGCGGGCATGAAGGAATGAAAGGTCGACGAGTAGTGACTACCACAGGCTTGTCTGCTAGGTCAGACGATGGGTGTGACAAGAGTTTTCGATTAACTGTGGATTTCATGCGCGGACGTAATTCGGCTTCGACTCGGCAGACACTGAGCGTTCTTTCGACGTTGTATCGCTACAAGCGATAGAGTCTTCGCCCTACAAGTGCGTAGAATGCCGCCAACACAGCCGAGGAGACGATGAAAAGCACCCCGAATATCGCAGGGCTTGCAGAGGCAGGCAGTGCTGCTATGAACAAGATGCCGCCCAAGAGGGCGAGGTACGAGGTCGGGCGGCCGAACAGAAACCTGTCCTCGAACATCGTATAACCGATGAGGAGGTAGCCAAGCCCGGCTATGACGCTCTCCATCAGCGCGGCGATGTTGCTGGTGTCGAGCGCCAGTCGATACGCAGCCGCAATACCGCTCCTCTGGAGGTCCGACGTTGCAGCTGCATACTCGGTGGCGAGATTAATTTGGACGTAACGGAGCGGGAAGTCCGCTGCGAGCCCGACTCCGATAGAGAACATGATCAGCAGCACTCCTGCGACCGCGCCGAGCTGTCTCGTGCCCCTCAGAACGAAGTACAGGGAGCCAAACCCCACAACGGCAAAAAGTTCTTGCGCTATCAGCGTCCCGACCCAGGTTCCGTATGTGATGGTCAGTCCCTGCAGCGCCTGTATCCCCGCCAGGGTCGAGCTCGGAAGCAGAACGGCCGCGGTGGCCAGTGACAGAGGAATCGAAAGAATTTGCAGAACCGCCACAGCGATGAAGGAAAGGCCTCCCGCCTTTTTCAAGCCCGTCGAGACCGCTCCTGGGCCGCTCATTTTTACCGTCAGTCGGCATTCTCGGGTTCTCTATTTAACCCCGAGCTGTGAAGCCTTCCGAGGAACCAAAGTCCTCGAGGTCGGTTGCGGGACGGGACGAGAAACTCTCGACCCCCACTTCAATCTTCTTCAGCATCCTGGTCCTTCTGTTCTTTCTCGGTGGTTGTGATCGCGCCGGTAGACAGGTCTACTTGTAGCGACTGTCTCTTTCGGATCATTTCGACGATGATCTCTCTATCGGAATCCTTCACGATCAGTTCCAGCTTTGCTGACGTTTGCGTTGTAAGTCGCGACTGGACCTCCTCGGAGTAAGCCTTCTCGCCGTGCTGCGTCGCATCTAATCCCTCTTCTTCCTGCTTTGCGGATACTCTCAGACCAATTGTCTTCTTGATCGCTAAGAGGATTAGGCCTGTCGCGAGGAACGAGTAGCCCCATACCGCCCCTATGTCTATCAGTTGTATCCCCAGTTGTGCAGGATTCCCGTAGAGCAATCCATTTGCCGCGCCAGGGTTCACCAGGACTGTGGCAAATAGTCCCGTGCCAAAAGCGCCCACCGTACCCCCCACCCCGTGCACGGCCCACACGTCTAGCGAGTCGTCGACCCGTGTCCTTCCTCTGTAGCGGGCCGCCAGGAAACACAACACTCCGGCAGCGGCGCCTATGACCAATGCTCCTCCGACGTTAACAAACCCTGATGCTGGGGTAATGGCGACAAGCCCCGCGACCGCACCGCTCGCCGCACCGACGATACTCGGTTTGCCAGTAAAAATCCAACTCATTCCCATCCAGCTCAGCGCGGCTATCGCCGTTGCTGTGTTGGTCACGACAAAAGCGCTGGTGGCCAGGGTGCCTGCTATGACCGCGCTTCCAGCGTTGAACCCGAACCAGCCGAACCATAGAAACGCGGCTCCGAGGACGATGTACGTGGTGTCATGCGCTTCGCCCTGCGTCCTCTTGTAGCCTAAGCGCGGCCCGATGACGAAAGCCGCTGTCAGAGCGGCTATGCCCGAATTGATGTGAATCACGCTTCCTCCCGCGAAGTCGAGGACACCCAGGTTGTGCAGCCACCCTCCGGCGCCTACGGCACCCCAGACCCAGTGGGCGATTGGGTCGTAGACGAACGTGGCCCAGGCCAACGTGAAAACGATGAACGAGCTAAACTTCAGTCGACCTACGAACGACCCCGTTATCAGTGCTGGCGTGATGATCGCGAACATCGCCTGGAATATCATGTACGCCAGGTGCGGCACTGTGGCCCCGTAGGCGGGGTTGGGCGCGTAGCCTACCCCACTGAGACCGGCCCATTCTAGGGTACCGATCAGCCCGTGGCCACCCCAATCCGGCCCGAAGGCTAAGCTGTAGCCGTAGAGTACCCACTGTACGCTTATCAGGCAGAGCACCACGAAGCTCTGACCGATTGTAGCTAGCGCGTTCTTCCTTCCTACGAAGCCACCGTAAAAGAATCCCAGGGCCGGGGTCATGATTAGTACAAGGGCAGCCGAGGTCAGGAACCATGCGGTATCCCCGCACGACACCGACGGATCGCCACATCCAACCGCTAGCAGGAGGGTGGAAGGTTCAATCATATCGTGACCCTTCCTCTGTTAGCGCACCAGTCGTCAACGAACTGAATTGCCTCTTCGCCCTAAGTGTAATAGGCTGAAGCAATTGAAAATAGTTGCATCTCTGAAGTATTTAAGTTGCCGGAAAAGATTCGGCTTCGAAAGTAATTCATGTGCATCCTTCGAGGTTGCCTGATACTGGGTTTTTGCGATCCGCGCAGCGATCATCGGGTGACTCCATTCCTTCCCGGTTAGTTGAACGCCAAGTTCCTGTTGACTCATGCACAGCCGACACAGACAATCCGAATCCCTCTCGCTCACTTGCGCGGAAGCTGTCTGCAGCAAACTACGTAGTATGCAGAAAGTACCCCCGTAACGACCAAGGGCACTACCGCCATTGGATCTGCCGGGATGTTGGCGTGTGTGAGGGTAGAAGGCTTCCATCTTAATATATCGAGTCTATCGAGTCGGCTGTCGTCATGGCGTCCACGGAGTCGAGACTGAGAATCAGCGTGAATTCGATTGTTACCGTCGCTTTGGTCGTCGCCGGTCTTGACCTCCTGACCGCTACGGTCATCAACATCCCGGCAGCTGGGGCCAGTCCCTTCCTTCTGATCGTACTCCTCTTTGTCGCGCTCTTCTTTCTCTTCGCGTACGCTTCATGGCGTGGGAGGCGATGGGCTTACGTCGGCGGGATTATCGTGAGCATCTTCGTAAACCTACTCTTCGGAAGTCCGACGGACATCCTGTATAATCCCGCCAATTCTATGTTCGCGATCGCCTTCACCTTCTACGTGGCGACTTTTGTTGCGATCGTCTACGGCGCATACGGCGTCTTCATCGCCAAGCGCCCGATGTTCACGCTCAGACAGATTCCTCGTTTCAGCGGTCTTGCCTTTGTGGCAGTCGGAGTAGCAATCGGGGGCCTGCTGGTTGGCACCTTTGCAGGCGCGACCCAGTCGAGACTGCTCTCTACGGCGGGACAACGCTCGGATATTACGATACCCGTTGGAGCCGCGTCTCTGACCAAGGGAGCCTTCGCTCCTGGCAACTTTACTGTGAAAGTGGGGTCGACGATCGCATGGTTCAATGCAGACGCGAGTGTTCACACTGTGACGAGTACAGGGGCGTTCGATTCCGGCAACCTAGCCAGCGGAGCCACCTACTCGCACACATTCGCTCAAGCGGGGACGTACCAATACTACTGCGTGATCCACCCGAACATGAAGGGGACCATCGTAGTAACTCCGTAGCCAGCGAAGAGTGTCTGGAAGGAGAAACCCACCGACGTGAGCAAAGCCGAGTGGCGTGACGTACTGGGTCTCTCCGACGTCATCAGGCAAGGCGTGAGCCTCAGTATGATGAGGTGGGCAATCGTCTCCCCCAAGCGGACGAGTTCGCACTGACCTCAAGAACACTTCTATATCCGAGGACCAGTACTCGAATTCACAAATTGAAAACCGCTCGGGTCGTCGCTAGTCTGGTGACCATCCTCATCGTCGCGGGGGTCATAGGATACTTCGTTGCGATGGGCGGCTTTAGCAACCCTATCGGTGGTCCTAGCACCAGCGCTACTCACTCGACTGCTGGTAGCCGGATAAGACATGTGATAGTCATCGTGATGGAGAATGAAGGATACGACCAGGTCGTGGGTAGTTCTTCGGCGCCCTACGAAAACCTCCTCATCTCGCGCTACGCGCTCGCGGCGAATTACAACGCGGTTTCTCACCCTTCGCTTCCAAACTACATTGCATTGGTAGCCGGTGACACGCTCAGGGTCACGAACGACTGCCAACCGAATCAGTGCAGTTTTCCAAATGCAACCATAACGAGACTCTTCGATTCGCACGGGCTGTCATGGAGGGAGTACGCCGAGTCGATGCCTGTCAACTGTTCCCAGAGCACTAGCCAAGATGGCCTATACGTTCCTAAGCATAATCCCTTCGTCTATTTCAGCTCAGTGACCAACAACGACGGCTCTGGGGTCACGTCGCAGTATTGCAATTCACGCGTCGTCCCG
>VBPK01000070.1 GCA_005877225.1 Nitrososphaerota archaeon | reverse complement strand
TCCTGGCTGACGCAGGACATGGTAACCGGCGACTATAGCGACGAAGAGATCGAGAAGATGACGAAAGAGTTCTTCAGGTAGTCATGTAACCCTATACGGCGCGCCCTTCCGGAAGGCTATCCTCGCCGCCGCACTCTGGTCTTTGGGGAGGCTCCCGAACCTGACGTTCCTCGCGGAGGTCCCCTCTTCGTTCACGATTTCTATGGTCACGCCAGTCAGGGTTCGCCCAATGTCCCAAGCGAGCTTGCTCGCTAGTTCGCGCGACCCGTTCCCTATCTTCACAATGCAGCGACTGTTTGGTACCCTTCGGACGAGACCAAAGATTGTCTTGTAGAGGCTCGCCCTTGAGTTGAACGTGTGAAAACCAAGTCCCGCACCTGCGTAGAAGACGGCCAAACCGATTCTTGACCCTGGGTCGATACCGATCACAAGCTCACGACCTGCCCCATCCACTCTTGCCAGAACCTGGGCCTTCATGACCAACGGGTTCTCGTCCAGGTCTTCTATCGCAATCGCGTCTTCGTCAGCGAATCTTCCCGCCTCCTGTCTCGTCGTCAGAACTATGTCGCAGTCTTCAATACCCGCTTCGCCGGGGACGACACTGCGGAAATTCATGCGTGCCCTCCGAAGTCTAGACGTGATCAGGTAGTACGCCCGGCTACTGTCAGTCGCAACGCAGAGCTGTCCCATTCCACAGTCCTTATCTTCTTTTTCTGCCGACCCGACTGCTGACAGCCACTAATGAGTCTTCCCACCCAGAGAGAGGCGGAGGCCTTCCTGACTCCTCTCAGGGCGAAGTCCACCGTCTTTCTCTTGGACAACAGAACGACCGACCTACTATTTTCGCGCTTCCTTCTGAGCTGCCTCGTGAGAACTAGGAATGAGGCTCTAGTCGCGGACATCAACGCATTCTACAGTTCTAACGCTCAGAGAATCGCACCGGAATCCGACGCACTCCAAAATATCAGTCTCTCTCTGCCGCCGCCGGGTTTCGCCGTCGAGCCCTGGTTCGTCGATTTCTTGATTGGCGCCGCCGATGCGGCGGTCGTAGTCTTGGACGACCTCAACACGCTGTATCATCTACTATCCTTCGACGGGTCGAAACGGACGGGAAACAGGATCAGCTTTCTGATGGCCCTCACCTCCTTTCTCGCTCGGACGAGGCTGCAGACCATTATCTCGAAGGTCTATGCGCGTAACAGACCAATCCAGAATAGCAGGCGTGGAGCAAGGTCCCTCGACAGACTGGGGGACCTCGGGGTAGCGGTCGAATACGAAGCCAGCGAGCTTACTTTCGCCTGTAAGAATGGGAGCGGATGGAGGGGGAACGGCACCTTCTCGGTGAGAGTTAACCCTTAGAATTGTAGACGTAGATCCCTATGTACATCCCGGTTGCTATGAGCATCAAAGCCAGAATCAAGTAAAAATTCGCCATTCGAGGTTTCGTTGTTTGCCTACCACTCAGGTACGCCACGTAAATTCCCGATGCACCAAGCAAGACTGCGAATGCGTTTATCACCGTCTCGGAAATTGACTGGAAACCCCTCTGGGGAAAGATTACGTAACGCTGGTCGACAGGCTGGACAGCTGCATTAACGAGGCCCGCGGAGAAGGCGATTATCCCGAGAAGGTAGAGAACCTGTATCCACCTCCCCTTGGCCTGCCACAGAAAACCCAGTCCACGGGTGAGGCTCCTTCTGACGACACCGGATACCTTGTTGTAGCTGGATTCGAGAGCCTTCTTGATCATTCATCTATGCCTCCCAACTCTACCAAGTCTTTCACCCATTCGCCCGTTTCCGCGCGGCCTTTAATCCTATTCACGCTCTCTCTTCCAGCCGTAGCGAGACTCATCGTAGAAAGGCGGGCGTGTCACCTCGGCCGGTGCGGTGGAGTCCCTCACCTTGACCTCGACTGGAGTTCTAGGCTCAGAGTAATCTATTGCGAGGTAACAGAGCGCTATCCCCCGCCTGATCAGGGGTGAGAATGTCCCGCTTGTCACCCTCCCCACCTGCTCTCCGCTTCCGTTGAGAATCTCGAATCCGGGTCGGGGTACCTTTTCACTCAGCACGACCCCCCGTCTTATCCTGCTCTCCTTCTGGCGGCTGATTTCTTCCAGAGCGCTTCTACCGACGAAATCTGGCTTGTCCATCGCAACCACCCAAGAGAGGTCTGCCTCGAACGGGTTGGTGTTCTCGTCTAGTTCTTGTCCGTAAAGAGGATACCCCGCCTCTATTCTCAGGGAATCTCTGGCTCCGAGTCCGCAGGGCATAGCTCTCCCCGCCAGATCGTTCCAGGTCTTGAGGGCGAAATGGGGCGTCTCTACCCCGGAGTCGAGAATGATCATCTCGAACCCGTCCTCCCCCGTGTACCCCGTCCTCGAGATTAGACAGCGGTGACCCGAGGTCGTGTACGGGAGGAACCGGAAACGTTTCAGCTCCTCGAGGTTGACGGAAACCGCCTCCTTGAGCGCCCTCTTCGCCTCGGGGCCCTGTATCGCTATCATCGTCGATTGCGAAGTTATTCCTGATACCCCAACCCGGTACTCCTTGGCTCGCCTCGTGACGTGCTCGAGGTCCTTCGATGTGTTCACGGCGTTGACGACAAGAAGGTAATCGTTGGCAGCGTTCTTGAGAACGATCAGGTCGTCCTCAATCCCCCCTCTTTCGTTGAGAAGAAGGGTGTAGAACGATTTCCCGGGTGGTTGGAGCGCTGCTCGGGTAGGAATCAGATGGTCGAGGAACTCGTCTGAGTCTGGGCCGTTGAGCAGAATCCGTCCCATGTGAGAGATATCGAAGATGCCGACCCTGTTCCGCACCGCGAGGTGCTCTTCAGAGATGCTCGTGTACCACAGGGGCATCTCGAAACCGGCGAATTCCGTGATCCTGCTCTTCTCTCTGTGATACTGGTAGAGTGGGGTCTCTTTCAAGTGAGTGGTCTTCGGTGGGCTGGGTACTCTTTATTTAAGCGGGGGAGCGTTTTGAACCCGCTTGATCTCGCTCGCTCCGGTGCGGACGCCAAGGATGGATTCGGAGTTCGACCTGCCAGCCCTGACCGACGGACTCGTCGGAGACGACCTTAGAGATGGTGACGTCCTCGTCCTATCGAGCAAGTTCGTGGCGATCTCCGAAGGGAGGATCGTTTCGCTCTCCTCAGTCCTGCCACGGGCTGAAGCGAGGGAAGTTGCGGCGAAGTATGGTTTCTCCCCCCAGTTGTGCGAACTCATTCTTCGGGAGTCGGACGAGGTAATCGGGGGTGTCCCGGGCTTCGTCCTCGCTGTAAAAAGCGGTCTGCTTACTCCGAATGCGGGGATCGACAAGTCGAATATAGAGCATGGAAGGGTCGTCCTCTACCCGCGAAGCCCCCATCAGTCGGCAGAATTCTTACGCGAGGCGCTGAAGTTCAGACGCGGCACTGCCCTGGGGGTCGTAATCTCGGACAGCAGGTTGATGCCGATGAGAAGGGGCACAGTCGGCGTGGCGCTGGCGTGCTCCGGTCTCGAAGGGATACTCGACCTGCGCGGGAAGAGCGACCTCTTCGGGAACATACTGCGTGTGACGTCCCAGGCAATCGCGGACGACCTGAGTTCGGCGGCGCAGCTTCTGATGGGAGAGTCGGACGAAAGGACTCCAATCGTCCTAGTGAGGGGTGTGAGCGAGACCCTGCTTCGTGGCCGCCAATACGAGTCCCATGACTTCGCCATCTCAAACGAGGAGTGCGTCTATATGAGAAGCCTGGGGTACAAGGCTAAGAGAAGGAACCGTCGATTTTCCTGACTTCGACCCTGAATTTCTCCGGTGCGAGCTTTGCGCCGCACTTCTTGCACTTGTAGCCGAAGAGCTTCAAGACGTCGTTGGGCGACCTGAGGTCAAAGCCCGAATAGAGGGTATTGCCGCATTTCGAGCAGGCTACCTCGTAAGTCAAGAGTTAGGAGGCATGGTGCTTCCACTTCTCTTAAAAACATACCAGCATCGATTGAGACGACCGGTTAGCTTGTCGAGACGGAGTGAGTTGGGCGAGGGATACACTCTCGTAGTCTGCGAGAAGCCCGATGTGGCGAGAAGAATCTCTGAATCCCTGGCGGAGACGCCAGTCGAGAGGCTACGAGTTGAGGGGACGGAGGTCCTTCGATTCAAACGAGGCGGCGAGGAGTTTGTGGTCGGCGCTGCCCTCGGACACATCTACGGTGTTTCGGACCCCTTCCATGACAGGGGTGTCTATCCGGTCTTCGACGTCGAATGGTACCCGAGTAATGTGTTGAAGGAGCGGCTTTCATTTGCGAAGGGGACGATCGAGTCTTTCAGAAGGCTGAGCCTCGGCGCGGTCAGATTCATCAACGCCTGCGACTACGACGTGGAAGGCGAGACGATAGGCTTCAACATACTGCGCTACGCCTGCGGTGGGAAGGAAAAGGAGGCACTGAGGGCGAAGTTTTCCACGCTGACAAAAGAGGATCTTCTGCAGGCTTTCCAGAACGCGAGGTCTCCTCCAAGTAACGGCCTTGCCGTCGCCGGAAGGACTCGTCACGCGATAGATTTCATCTGGGGAGTCAACCTCTCGAGGGCACTCGTAGAGGCCGAGCAGAGAGTCGGCGGCGCGTACAAGACCCTGAGCATCGGGCGGGTGCAAGGACCCACCCTCTCATATGTCATCGACCGCGAGGTCGCGATACAGAAGTTCGTTCCCAAGCCGTTCTGGGCGGTCCGCGGGGTCTTTCGGGTCGGGGGCATTGAGTTCGAGGCGATGTACGCCATTGAGAGGATACCGAGGAAGGCAGAGGCTGAGAGGGTCAAGGAGGGGTGCCGCAGCCATCGAGGAGGCGTCGTCGCCAATGCTTCTTGGGGTCTATTCGAGGAGACTCCACCGACCCCATTCAACACAGGAGACTTGCAGAGGGAGGCGTATCGCGTCTTCGGCTACGCTCCGACCAGGACACTCCAGATTGCCGAGCGGCTCTACCTCGATGCCCTCGTCTCTTATCCAAGGACGAGCAGCCAGAAGCTCCCCCCCTCGATAGGCTATGCTAAGATCTTCGAGGGGCTCGGGAGGATGGGGCAATACTCCAGGGAGGCTGATGAGCTCAGGAGGGGGGCTCTCCGCCCGAAGGAGGGGTCGAAGTACGACACCGCCCACCCGGCAGTTTACCCGACCGGCGAAAGGCCGAAGAGGGCATTGTCCTCTTGGGAAGCCAAGCTTCATGATTTGGTAATCAGGAGGTTCATGGCGACCTTCGCCCCGAACGCCGTGCGCGGTCGAGCGAGTGTAACCATCAGGGTTGGCGAATACGAATTCAGGGCGAATGGGACGAGGATGGTGAAGGAAGGCTGGTTGAGGTACTACGGGAAGTACTCTGGGAGAGAGGAGAAATTCCTCCCTGTCTTGAAGAAGGGAGACGAGGTCGAAGTCGTCTCGATCGAGTCCACGGAAGAACTCACGACTCGGCCACCCCGGTACAATCAGAGTAGCCTCCTTGAGAGGATGGAAAGAGAAAACCTGGGCACGAAGGCAACAAGGGCAGAAATCATATCGACCATCGTGAGCAGAGGGTATGTCGTCGTCTTAGGTGAGCAGGGGCTGATGGCTACAGACCTGGGGTTCGCCGTGATGGAGACGATGAAAGCGTTCAGTCCCGCGGTAGCCTCTACCAAGCTGACGCGGGAGATAGAGGAGAAGCTGGGGGAGATAGAGGGCGGCGGAGGGGATGTGAGGGTTCTTCTTCGACAGACGATCAGGGTCCTGTCAGATAACTTGGTCTCGATCGCCTCGAACGAGGAGTCGATCGGGCTTCAGATGAGCGAGGCCGTCTCATCGGCGATTGCCGCCCGGTACATCCTTGGCCCATGCCCTGTCTGCAAGACGGGAAAGTTGAAGGTCGTACGGTCGAGAAAGACGCGAAAGAGGTTCGTAGGCTGCACGAATTACCCGAGCGAGTGTAACGCCTCGGCGCCGTTGCCTCAGAGGGGGGCGATCAAGACAACAACGAGGGCTTGTGAAAAGTGCGATTGGCCGATAGTCTACGTGAAGCTGGGCAGATTTCCGTGGAAGTTATGTGTCAATCCACGCTGTCCCGGCAAGGTGGGGAGAAAGGAGCATGAAGTGCAGGCTGTGCAGCCGAGCTGAGATTGAGCCGGTTCTCTGCGTCTTCCACGCGAGGGCGCGGGAGGCGCTGCGGGAGGGTTAATCACCCATTAACCGATAAGTTAACAGAACCGTCTTCTCGAAACCCTTTCGCGACGTATGAAATTCAGAGAGTACAACCTCCCCGACGACATCCTCTACACCAAAGAGCATGAGTGGGCTCGCATGTCAGGCAAGAGGGTCAAGGTGGGAATCACAGACTATGCCGCCAAGACGCTCAACGACGTAGTCTACGTGTCTCTACCGAAGAGCGGCCAGAAACTAAGACAAATGGAGGTCCTAGGGACCGTAGAGTCAATCAAGGCCGTCTCCGAGCTGTATTCACCACTCTCTGGAACAGTCACCGGCGTGAACGATGACCTGGCCATGAAGCCCGAGCTCGTCAACCAGTCGCCCTACGAGCAGGGATGGATCATCGAGGTCGAGCCCTCGAATTACGACTCTGAAAAGAGGAATCTCTTGGACGCCAAGGCCTACTCCCTTCACCTGGAAGTCACGATCAAGAAACTGTCTCAACATACTTAATACACCCTGATGAATCGCCGTCGCAAGCAAGTTGGTTTCTCCCCTCAACCTATTGAGGAAGCTGGTGAAGCGCCCCACCGTACCCAGACGGGGAATAATAATCACGCTCGTCCTGGTCTGCGTCTTTTCGGTCGCGATCATCATCAGAGCCTTCCCCGCCAAGTACGGTTTCTTCCTTAACGAGTTCGACCCGTATTACGACTACAAGGCGGCCAACTTCATCGTCACCTCGTTCGACAACAGCTGGAAGTCCGGAGGGGGTGGGTTCCCGGGTCTCCTGAACTACTTCTCCTGGACAGACACGACGACGTGGTTTCCCGAAGGGAGGCAGGTGGCGCAGACCTCTCAAGATGGGCTGCATTTCGCTGGCGCGCTGCTCTACATCTTCTTCAGGAACGTCTTCGGGCTTCAGATGACGCTCTACGACTTCCTAGTCTTGCTCCCAGTCTTCCTGGGAGCCTTCGCTGCGATCGTCTTCTTCTTCCTGGTCAGAAGAATCGCGGGCGAGGCAGCGGGGCTCTTTGCCTCTCTTATCATCGCAGTCTCGCCTCCCCTGATCGAGAGAGGGAACCTCGGGTGGTTCAAATCCGAGCCGTTGGCAATACTCCTCTTTGCCTCGGCGAGTTACGTATTTCTCACGTTGTTCGACAATGAAATGAGACCCGGAAGCCGGACGCTCAGGGCCATCTTGGCCGGCTTCTTGGTGGGATACGCGAACACGAGCTGGGGAGGCGCCCTCTACTTCAGCGTGGCCTTCGGCCTAGTCTTCTTGATTCTTCCTTTCCTAGGGGTGGACCTCTCTTACCTCGCACCGACGATCCTGATCTTCACGGCCTCCGCCCTCTTCGGAAGCGCCATCTTCCCAAGACCCGGTGTGGGGATCGTCACCAACCCCGCTGGGCTCGCCTTGATCGGTGGAACCCTCTTCGTCCTCGTCGCGCAGTGGTCGAAGTCGTGGGTGAAGCCGAGCGAGTACATGCAGACGCTCGTGAAGCTCCTCTTCGGCTTCGTCCTGGCCGGCCTGGCCGTCCTCAGCTTCGGCTTCGTCGGCGGAATAAGCGCGAGGTATCTCGCGGCAATCTTCCCCTGGGTGAGAACCGGTAATCCACTCGTGGCGTCGGTGGCGGAACACTTCGTCCCGGCCGGGAGCGACTACTTCTCCTCTTACCTCATAATTCTCTTCTTCGGCGTCTTCGGCGCGATCGTCGCCCTCAGGAGGAAGAACAGCATTCCCATGACCTACGCTCTTGTGATCGGTCTGACCGGCCTCTACGTCTCAGCGGCCTTCTCGCGTCTGCTGGTATACTCCTCCATCGCCCTCGCCCTCCTAGCCGGAATCGGGTTCGCAGAACTGGCCTTCGCCATCGTCAAACCTGGCGCCGTTCCTCTCGTGAAGAAGAAACCCGTCTCCGCCACGAAGAGCGAGATGCGCGTGATATACTCGGTAGCACTCGTTGCGCTGTTAGCCTTCCCGGCGAGCATCTATTGGATACCCAACCCCGCCCAGTGCACCGCGGCGAACCCCTACCTCTGCGACCAGAGTCCCGCCGACTCCGGCGTGAGTCTATCGAACGGGGGGACGGTTTTCTCGAGGTCCCAGTTGAACGACTGGGTCCAGGCGCTCCAGTGGATCAGGGACAATACGCCCAAGAACGCAGTCATCATCTCCTGGTGGGACTACGGATACTGGGACAACGTGATGGGAAACAGGACGACGGTCGCGGACAACGCCACCCTGAACGGGACTCGCATAGCCCAGATAGGGCGCATGTTCATGTCGAACACGACCGTCGCGGCGACTACAGCCAAAGGTCTGGCACACGGACGCCCCGCGTACATCCTCCTCTTTCTGGTGGGGAGTCTAATCAGCATTAGCGGGCAAGCGTTCTACGTACTTCAGGTTCCCGCTGGCGCTGGTCTCACAGCTGGCGGGGGAGACGAGAGTAAGAAGCAATGGTTCATCAGGATAGGATTTCATGAATTGAACGTGAGCGAATCGGTGTACCTCTTCCCGCCACCAGACGACTTCAATCTCACCCCCTTCACTCTCCAGGACACCATATTCGGGCAGATGCTGCCCTTCCAGTTCGCCGGCTACATCAACAGTGCCGGCACGCTGACACAGACGTACCAGCTTGACAACAGGACAGGAGCACCCCCGATCCAGGCTTTTAGCTATCCCTACAAATTTCACTTTTCCGCGAACGGCCCGAGTCCCTTCAGAATCGCGTACTACTCACCAAGCCTCACAGCCCCCACGACCGGAACGTGTCAGTCAAACCCGAGCAGCAGCCTCGGCTATTGCGGTAGCTTCTACACTGTATTGATCTACCAGGTCGTTTAATCGCTTTCCTGGTAGGCGCCAGGATTCTTGTGCCTCGCGTACTTGTCGTCCGGCGAATACCTGGCAGGATGAACAGTCACGGTATCCCCCTTACAGTTGGGACACTTTGAAGCGAGGGTGTAACGACCGCAGCTGAGGCACTTCAAGAGGAGGCTTCTCAATTCAAGAAGCACCGCCGTACTTCCTGGAGATTTCACGCTTGAAATTGAAGGCCCCGTGCTTCCCGAGGCCGTCCTTGATCTTATCGAGGACGGAAGCCATTATCTTCTCGGCTTGCTTGTAATCGTCGGCCGTTATCCTGATTCTGTACCTCGGTGCGCCTGCGTAGGTTATCTTGATTTCAGCCGAGCCGGGTGAAGACGCAGCCGCGAGCAGTGTCTTCTTGATCTGCTGAACCCCGTCGGGAGCCCTGGAGGAGACCTCGACTATCGCCCCGATCTCGTACTTCGGCGGCACGATCTTCTCGGTCGCTGTCTCTACTACAGCCATCACGAACTCCTGCGGCAGCTCGAGTCCGGTAAACGCCTTCTCCCCCTTCTTCGCGGCCATCTCGAGCGCTGCGTAGAGCGACCCGAACTGCCCAACCATCTTTGTGACGCATTCGTTCAGCTGCTTCTCCCCCAGACTAACCTTCTTCCTGACGGCATTCATTATCGCCTGGGCTCTCTCCGCCCTCTTCCACTCAATGACCTTCGCTCTCCTCTCCTCATTCGTAACCTGTCTCAGAGAGAGGTCTATCTCCTTCCTCGTCCTGTCGGCTCGAATGACCTTGAGGACGAGCCTCTGCTGCGGCTTGGCGACCCTCTCGATGTTCCTCACCCAGCCAGTCGAAATCTCCGAGACGTGCAGAAAGCCATTCATCCCGCCATACTGGTCGAGGTTGACGTAGATGCCGTGAGAGGTGATCTCTCTGACAGTACAGACGACTATTTCGCCCGGTTCGGGCATGCTACTACCCTGCTCAGAGGTCATCATTCAGAATCCAAGCGCTTTAGTTCACTAATAGACGTTTCTGCGGCTAGTCGAGCTTCTTCACGACGGTGCCTAGGATTCTCGCCTTCCCGCCCAGGCTCTCCACGAGCTTCCTCCCGCACGCCCTGCAGCCCACATTCTTCGTGGAGGCGGAGAATACGACTCGCTCCTCCCCGCAATCGGGGCACTTTACCTGGAGGAAGCTGCTTCTCGGTCTCGGTATGGGCTCTCTGCTCCTCTTCACCCGGCTATCTCCGCCTTTCTCAGCCTTGTTCCCTTTCTCATGACTTCCTTGTTGCACTCCTTACACTTTAGACGGAGCGTGGCCTTCTTGGTCGTTTTCGCTGTCCTTATGAGCTCTGGGAACTTCTGACCGCCGTAACCCCTCTTTCTTCTAGCCTGTCGCCTCGCCCCCCAAGAGGAGGCTCGCTCCTTCCCTCTCTTGTAGAGAGAGACGGAGTGCAGGGTGTGACGCTTGCATGATGGACAAAACGTCCTCATTTCCTTTGGAAACTTCATTTTTCGTCGATGGATTTCGGCGTCACGTTCACCTCCTTAAAAGCATGGTTAGCCATTCCGCAGATTACGCAACCTTTCCAAGAAAATCGCACCCGTCCGCATTTCCTTTGGAAACTTCAACTCTCTTCACTCTGGAGAGGAAGTTGCTTTTTCTCTGGTTTTTAACGTTGGGTCACTGAAGGGAGAACGAGAGGAAGAGAGGGACGAAGGGGGCGGACTTCGTCAAGTGTATCACAGGCATGGCTTTCAATCTCGTTACGTCGCTGTTTAAATACGCCTGATTCAAGTTCGCAATCCAGGATAACCCATGGCGAAGCGGCTCTTCGCGGTCGTAATGGTTGTTTACCTTATCATCGACTTTTTCCTGACCCCGTATGGGGGTCTCGAGACGCGCACACTCACGAATGCGACCACGACGGCTCTCGCTACAGTCGGGCTGCTTTTTGTTGGCCTCGCACTGATCATAGCTTCCCTCGTTTCGCTTGCTGTAGGACCGAGGCGCTCGTCCGTACTTGCAATAGTGGGAGCACTCCTCTACTTTCCCGTCTTTCTCGCTGATTACACCGGACAGTTCTCGGCGTCGCCGGCGCCTTCAGCAATCGCTTCACTCGAGATTGTACAGGCCCTGGTCGCGATAGTGATCATTCTCTTGGCTCTTCAGTCTCGCAGAGAGACGGCCCGAGGCATGGCATGATTCCCATCGCATATAGTTCCTGCTTTACTGACCGGGCTTGCGCGTCCCGTTGTCGGGACGGGTAGAGGCCCAGTCTCCACAGGGTTGAGTTCGGGCATGTCCTGCCCTACCTGAGTGAGTCCCCGCTTCAGCACTATCCAGGCCGCGTTGAAGTCACGGTCCAACATTCTCTTGCACCCTCGGCAGTTAAAGGAGAGGACGCTGAGAGGAACCGGATTCAATGCCCCACAGATGCAACGCTCCCGGGTCGAATACGCAGGGAGAACTTTGACATGATGACCCTCAATCTCGTGGGTAACGCGGGCTGAAAAAGTCCCGCGAGGGTGCACCACTTGGCTTCTCGGTGTCGTAGGCACTGTCCAGCACATTATGACAAAGATGAATCCGCGGGGGGTGGTTTCTCCACAGATGCGAGAAGACTCGCGACCCTTTGCGCCGGAGGCCTTTCGTTGGTCGAGAATTAGACCTAGGTTAAAATAACATCTCAGCATTGGCTACGTTCGGCAATGGTAGCTCCGATTGTAATTACCATACTCGCTTACCTTCACATTATTTCTGCGATGGGATGGCTCGGCGGGGCGGTCCTCTTCGTCTCAGCAGTCGCACCTGGTCTCAGGTCATTGAGCCCCACGGCTAGGCTTGAATTCCTTTCAAAGGTTGGGCCTAGGGCTGTCAGATTCTTCATCGGCAGTTCCACCGCCACAATCGTCTTCGGCCTCGCCCTGCTCTTTTCTTTTCCAGGCGCTTTCAGCACGACCATAACCGCAGGACTCACATTCGGTCTGATTGCCTACTTAGACGCCATCCTCGTCTCAATCCCGAGCCTCAGAAAGGCAGACCATCTAGCCAAGGAGATGTTGGCGAGTGGACAAGCTGGCGGCCCTCCGTCCCCGGAGCTCGCGAAAGCGCTCAAACGCGGAGGCATCGGTGCCACCACAGTAGTAGTGCTCCTCGTCATCACACTGATCTTCATGGTCACGGCAGGATTCCCGTTCTGATGATCGACTGAACTTCTAGAAGGGTAGATGCATCGGCTGTGGATATACGGCACCACCAGACTATGTCGGCGCTTTGAATGTTCGCAGCGGGGCAGCCTTCAGCCTGCCTATTGTGGCGCCGATGGAGCAATCAATTGTCCAGGTAGTCGCAATCTCCCAACCTTCAGGTGGGAGAAGTTGAAACTGATGTTCATGGTGACAGCGGGATTCCCGTTCTGACAACCAAGCATCCGGAGAGGCCTTGCCGTTGACCGGCAAAACATTTCCACGCTAGCCACGGAGAAAGCTACGAACCTGAATCAATCTTTATTACTACTTCGAATTGATAGCCGATGAAAGGCGAATTAGGGGCTTGTTTCTTGCGAAGTCGGCAAGTGCATCAGAGTGGAAAGCCGTCTCCTCTGCGATCAAGACGCTTGTTGAAGAGGCTACGTTTGATGCTACGAATGAGGGCTTGACTTTCCGAGCAATGGACCCCTCGCATGTGGCGCTCGTTGACCTTCTTTGGCCCAGCGTCGCCTTCGAAAGCTACCAATGCGAGAAGCCCTTCAAGTTCAGTGTGCGCGTTGAGGACTTCATCAAGCTGGTGGGCAGGAGCGACGCAAAGGACAGCGTCGAGATCTCTTCCACTGAAGAAGACGCGATCAGCGTGAAGTTCATGAACGGCTACAAGCGCGAGTTCGTGATCCACCTGATCGAGACTTCTGCTGGAAGCGCTCCGTTGCCAAAGCTGGAGTTCGATACCAAAGCCGTTCTCACCAAGACCATATTCGAAAGAGTTCTGAACGACATCTCGGCCGTTTCGGATCAGGTGACTTTGGCTGCAGAGAAGGGCACTCTCGCATTTTCAGGCAAGAGTGACATGGGCAAGGCCGCGGTGGCCTTGGATAAGACAGGCGCAGAGCTGTTGGACCTGGAGGTGAAGGCGGAAAGCAAGGCTACGTATAACGTGGACTATCTGACTTCGATTGTCCGAGCCGCCGGCCAGGCTGCAGACACACTAACTTGCGAGTTCTCAAGCCGAAAGCCTGTTTACTTAGAATTTCGCTTGAACAAGCAGGGTCTATCCCAGTTAGCTCAATGGCCAGACGCTTCCGAGGACGAGTTCTAGTGGTGCATGTGCTGACGCTCATCGTTCGTAGTCGGTCTGGGTTATCTCAATGCGGTCAACATAGTGGTCGCTACCGAAGGTTTCTCTCATGTACGCACGACCCATGTTTACCCTTCGACAAATTGCAGTTCATACAAACTACTTGGAAGCCAGACGGGAGGCCATTGTTAAACAGCCACCTGTAGAGCTGGTACCCCTCACGTGGAATCCCGAGTTCTCTACTCATCTTGTTCCCGTTCCCTGCGACGTGGTCGATACTTAGGAAGTCACGTTCTGACTCGCCACAGCACATGCAGGCAAATTTCCAATCGGAGTAGTGGCCAATTACCTGTGTGGAGATGAGCTTGGTCTTCCGAGCCATGTACTCACGCTTTAACCGACGATAACGTTCGGGGTCTCTCAGTTCCGACCTCCGTGAGTTCGCCTTGACTTTCTCCGCATTCCAAACGTAGTAGATTCTATCATGCATACGCTTATACTCGGCGCGTGCAGGCCCTCTGCATCGCTCGCAGTAATGCTGGTTACCACATTTCCGTTGGAACGGGTCGCCGCACCTTCTACACGGGATGGGTCCGCCCTTTGGGGGTGCACGTCCCCTCAAGTCGAAGTCTTCTCCACCGAGTGTTTCATCGCCTCCGTTCTTAGTTTGTGTGCGCACACGCCGTGTTTCCCCTTGGACGCATTGCAGTTCATGCAAAGAACGGCGTACCCTGACGGGAATCCCCTCCTGACTAGCCATCTGTAGAGTTCAGACCCGCCGCGCGGTATCCCGAGCGCTTTGCATGTCTTGTAGCCGTTACCGTTGACATGGTCGATCGTGAGGAAGTCCCGTTGCGATTCTCCACAGCATGCGCATCTGAAAGTACCGCCAGAGTAATGACCGATGACGAGCGGGACCACCCTCTTGATTTTCCGTGCTTCATATTCACGCCTGAGGCGCAGGTATCGATCGCGGTTCCTCTCCTGAGAGCGCCTCGCGGTCTGTATGCACTGCTCTCTATGAGACCTGTAGTAGATTCTCGAGTAGAACCGTCCCCGTTCCCGTTGAGCTGGTCCCTGACAGGGCGGGCAATATTTCTGATAACCACACCTGACCTGAAACGGCTGTCCGCACCTCTGACAGTATCTGGGTTCCTTAGGTACTGCCCGCGGCATTACCTCAGGCCGCCTTCCTTTCCGCACCACTCCCTCACCACCCCCGCCAGCTCCTCCATCGAACAGCACAAGACGTCCCCGTGCTCCATGACCGCAGAAACGTACTCCCTTACCAACGCCAGATTCGCCTGCATAACCTGGACCAGTGCGACGCACTTCAAGTCCGGGTACTCCCCCTTGATCCTCCGGAACTTCACGTCCACGTAACACCCGTTCCTCTCCACCCAGGTCAGGGCCAACCCCTTCCTACTCGTGCTCCTCCAGCATCCATCACGATCCTTTGCCCTGGAAGGAAAGTCCACCACGTGCATCCTATTCGACATCGAGAAGACGGCGTGCTGCAGGAGGATATGCGAGACCTCCTCTTCTTGCTCGGTCAGGGGGACAAGCGAGTGCACTTGACTCATCCACTTCGAAGACACAACAATCATGAGAGTATTGTAACAGGCTTAATGAGCACCACAGCGCCTTCGCTGGCCACTCTCAGGAAACGACGTTCTTTCCTATCGTCCTTCTCTCTTGTGGAGTCTGACAAAGCATAGGCGGGTGTTCGTCTCAATCGCCTTCAACGAATCAACCCACGCTTCAGGCAGCTGCTCAAGTGCGACATGGTAGTACAAATACCCCTCCCTCTTACATAGACTAGAGGGCTGTCCTAGATGAATTGGGATACCATCAGGTTCCTCAAAGCCACCTACAAGGAGCACTACTTCCGCGACTCTGACAGAATCGAGTTCCCCAGCAAGATAGAGGAGAGGG
>VBPK01000017.1 GCA_005877225.1 Nitrososphaerota archaeon | reverse complement strand
AGGGTCGTCAGTGGGTACGTCAAACAGGGGTTTGACGGCAAACCGAACCTGAACCTGGGGAGGAGGGGAAGGATCGAAAAGATCGAGGATGCGGAGCTATCGAGCAAGCTGGACAGCATCGAAAAGGCGGTGAGAACGCTTGGCAATCTGGATGAAGATAAACAGATTATCGCTCTGGATGCGATTCTGGCTTCAGAGGCCAGACGGTCCGACTTCACCAGGTCTGATGGCTCCCCGGGTTCATTACTTCAGTTCCGAGTCTCGGACGGAAAGGAGAGGAGGGAGGAACGAATTGCAATCTGGAGTCCATCCATCCCAACGCCAAGCTTCAAACTCGGTCAGAGGATCAGGGTCACCAACCTCAAGGTGAGAAAGTCCTCTCAAGGCGAGCCCGAACTCCACGGAGACGCTGGAAGCGTAGTCATCCCTCTGGAGGCGGAGGTCCACGCGAGAACCTTCAGGGTTGTCTCGACCGAGTTCGGAGAGACGACCCTGTTCCTTGTAGTAGATGACGCGAGGAGAGTCCACCAGCTTGAGCTGGTGGGCGATGCCGCGGGGCGCGCCATGTCGGTGAAGCCGGGAGACGTCGTCCGTGTGACTCCTGACGAAGACTTGAAGGAGAGGTTGGTCTGTCGGAGAAGCGGCTCCTTCGAAATCTCACAGGGTGATGGCATGCCTGAGCTCGAGTCGTTGGGCGTGAAGATAGACGCATTGAAGAGTTGCGCGTGGCCCGTCCTGGTGGAGAGCATAGCTCTCTCGAGGGGTGCGGTGCAAGAAGTTCATCTGAAGGACGGCTCTGTCACCAAGAAGGGAGAGATCGTGATCGGCGATGATACCGCTGAAGTGAAGCTCATCGCGTGGCGAGAGCAAGCCGGGAAGGTCATGAGCATCGAGCCGGGGGAGAGAGTGCGCGTAGTAGGGGCAAAGCCCCAGATATCGCAGATGGGAATTCTGACACTTCAAGCGTCTAGTTTTACGAGGATCGAAAGGCTCCGAGGCCGCTGAAGCCGCTCCAGGCTAGGTCTTCGAACGGCGGAGGGCTTCGTACTCGTAGACGAAGACGACGATAATCGCTATCACGAAGAGTGTAATCATCAGGCTGCTCAGGAAGTCGTAGTAGCTCGTAGAGCTCAGGAACGAAGGGAGCAATCCCTTTCATTTGCCTTCCGAACGGATAATAAGCGTTCCGAAAGTGCCGGGGGCGGGATTCGAGCCCGCGACCATCAGGGATCCGCCTAATCCTCTCCGGATTCCACCTAGCTTGGGATTATGAGTCTCGCTCACGGTGAGCGTGCCCGGCGCAATAACCAAGCTATGCTACCCCGGCAACGATGCGCTCACCTCGGTTGAGTTGAGATGTTTAAAGCATCTCGAATTCTGGACGTTTTCGAATGCCTCGGTAGCTCAGCTGGTTAGAGCGTTGCCTTGGTAAGGCAAAGGTCGAGGGTTCAAATCCCTCCCGAGGCTCCACTTTGCGAAAAGGTTTTCGACTTGTGATTAGGCGGGCTATGCTGTTGACCGTCCTGAAGGAGAACGAAATCAGGTATCTGAAGGGGCGTACTCTCTGCAGGCTTGCCACCGCGTCGAAAGATGCGGAACCCCATGTGACGCCTGTGATCTATGCCATGGAAGGAGAGGATGTAATCGTAGCGGTAGACTACGGCGAGAAGAAGCTCAAGAACCTCCGCGAAAACCCGAAGGTTTCTCTCGTTGTTGACGAATACCGGCCAAACAGGGCCGTGATGATTCAGGGGGAGTGCGAGATTCTGGAAAGAGGAAAGGAGTACCTTCGTCTCCAGAAGATTCTCTTCGACAAGTTCGAGTACTACAGGAAGAACCCGTGGAAAGAGGGCGAATCTCCTATCCTGAGGATTCGTCCAACCAAGTCTGCTTCGTGGGGAATCTGATTCTTTTTATCCCGACGGAGAGACTCTGAGGGCTCTTGCGGGGGTCGCCCAGAGCAATCGGCGGGAAGCCTGGTCAACGGCGCGAGCGAGAGCGCTCTCCGCGTTGCTCAGGACCTCGTCCCTTAGCGTCGAGTAACTCGACGGGGAAGGGTTCGTGGGTTCGAATCCCACCCCCCGCACTGAAAAACCCAAAGCTCATGTTGCATAGACTCTTCTCTGCATGATCAACTAACGCAAGTCGCTTGACAAGCCTGTCACGACCCGCGGGTCTCGTTTCAGGATTGGCAGATGGAGTAGAGAGGATTTCGACTCGGCAAAATCTATTCAGGCCTTTATACCGCTTCTCACACCTTCGAATCATGTCGATATCCAAGACTCCTTCTGCCGAGAATCTTTATGTGAAGTTCCTACAGGCACTAGCTAACAATAAGTCCGGTGACTGGATTCTGGCGGTGTTCGAGGGGTCGCCAAGCGAAGGCATGTACTCTTGGTGCTCCGACTGCGTGGCAGCCAGCCGCGACCTGAATAGTTTCTTGGAAGAATACACTGGTCATGTCAAGGTGTCTCAGTTCAAGGTTGGGACCAAGAACGAATGGAAGGACAGTGTCATCGGCCCGAGTCCCTTCAGGGCGAAGTTCCCCTTTCTATCCGACCTTCCCACGGCAATCCTGTTCAATGGAGAACTGGACGTAGCTAGATTCATTGCGCCTCGTAAAGAGGACCTGCTATACCTTAGTAACAGGGCAACGACTTACGAAAATCAAAAGGCGAGCGGATCTTGGAACCCTCCAAAGGAAAGTGAAATCCCAAGGTACAAATCGGGGACTCTTCTGAATAGGAAGAGAAAGCCCGCATCCCGCACTAAGTTCCACTAACCGCGGGAAACAGGCGCTCTCATGACCGATGTGGCTCACCGATTGTCTCGCTCTTTTGATTGATTAATGACCAGACGTAGTTTGGCGTGAGCGGAATCTTCTGAACCGTCACTCTTAGCGGACTGAGTGCGTCTTCGACTGCGTTGACAATCGCCGGGGTCGCCGCTATGGTTCCTGCCTCTCCCACGCCCTTGACGCCGAGGGGATTCAGAGGCGAGGGGGTTTCGGTACGGTAGGTCTCGATCAATGGTGCCGTATCCGTCGACGGGATCAGGTAGTCAGAGAGGGTAGCGGTCAGCGGCTGCCCGTTCTCGTCGTAGACCATCTGCTCGAGGAGAGCCTGTGAAACTCCCTGCAGGACTCCACCGTGGACCTGCCCCTCTACGATGAGGGGGTTGAGGACCTTCCCGACATCGTCAACGGCAACGTACTTGAGTATCTTGACGATTCCCGTCCCCCTGTCCACCTCGGTCATCGTCACGTGAGTGCCGAAGGGGAAGGCGTTGCCGGGGGGCGCGTACGCACAGTACTCGTAGAGGGTTGCCTCCATCCCCGGCGGAAGGGCTTGAGGAGAGTAGGCCGACTCGGCGACCTCTGCGAACGGCAGGCTCTTCGAGGAAGTCGCAGAGACAATCTTTCCGTCTCTGAAAATCATCCTGTCGCTCCTTAATCCCATCATCTTCGCCGCAATCTTGCTCATCTTCTCCCTGACCTTTCTGGAGGCGAGAAGTACGGCGCTACCACCGACGACGGCGGAGCGGCTCCCGGCGGTTATTGTGCCCCAAGGAATTGCGGCGGTGTCGCCGTACAGGACCGGCTCACGGCCACCGATGCGGTCTGAGGAAGGTCGGGACCGAATCCGCAGACCTCCACGTAGGTGACCACTCCGATACCAACCAGCCTCCCCTTGGCCCTCGCCTCCCTCTGGAAGTCACGAAGCTCGTCATACCTCGAGAGTTCGAGGGCCCTCCTCAGGTTGCCCTCGTAGTCCCCGCTGTCGTAGGTGTTGCCCCCTGCCGACTTGTAAGGGAATTTGCTCTTGGGGACGTAGTTCTTCAGCCTGACCTTGACGGGGTCCAGCTTGAGCCTCCGTGCGATTACGTCCACTGTCCTCTCTATCAGGTAGGTGGCTTCGGGCCTTCCGGCTCCCCTGTATGCCCCGATGGGGGGTTCGTTGGTAAACACGGTCACTGCTTCTGCCTTGAACGCCGGGATGTCGTAGACTCCGGGGGCCATCCCGATTGTTATGTCGGGCATGGAGAAGTTCCAGTCGCTGTAGGCGCCCCCGTTGCAGATTATCCTTGCCTTCAGGCCCAGAATCCTGCCGTCCTTCCTGACGGCTGCCTCGATGAACTGCTTCTGCCCCCTCCCGTGGGAAGACGCCGTCAGGTTCTCCCCCCTGGTCTCGACCCATTTGACGGACCTGCCGAGCTTCATTGCCGCGAAGCAGACCGTCGCATACTCTGGGAAGACCGCTCCCTTCTGACCGAAGCCGCCGCCCATGTCGGGTGCGATGACTCTGACCTTGGTCTCAGGCAACCTCAGTATGCCAGCGATGTCCTCTCGGGCCTCGTGAGGGGCCTGTGTGGAAAGCCACACGGTGAGGAATCCTGAAGCTTCTTCGTATGACGCTATGACGTTTCGTGGCTCCATGGGGACGGCCGAAAGTCTGGGAAATTCCTGCTGTAACTTGATGACGTGGTCTGCCTCCCTGAATGCGTTTGTCACGTCGCCGGACGACTTCGTCGACCTGTACCCTATGTTGTCTTTGAGATACTCGTGCACCCTGGGCGAGCCCGGGCTGGCCGCCCTCTCCATGTCGACGACAGCGGGGAGGGACTCGTATTCCACCTGGACAAGCTCCGATGCGTCCTCGGCTGAGTACACATCATCGGCGACGACGAGCGCGATGGCTTCGCCAGCGAAGTTGACTTCTTCAACCGGAAGGACGGGTCTGTCGGTAGGCTTCGTGTCCCCCCCCTCTTCGACGGTTGGCATCTTGTTGACCCGGTTGAGCAAATCCTGCCCGGTCAGCACCAGTCTCACGGCGGGCTGCTTCAAAGCCTCCGTCACATCGACTCGTTTTATGCGGGCATGTGCGTAGAGGCTCCTGACGAAGACCGAGTGAAGCACCTCTGGGAGAGCGATGTCGTCTGCGAAGAGGCCGGTTCCAGTTATGAACTTGGGGTCCTCGACCCTCTTCAGAGGCTGGCCTAGGACAGCGGTCTCCTCCTTCACTACGGCCTGGGTGGAAGGCAACGCGTCGGACGTGCCGAACTCGATAGGTAAAGATTTTACTGAAGGGCGAGGTGGCGAATGCGGATGAACCCCAAGTCCTTCGAATATCATGCGCCCAAGTCGGTCGCGGAGGCTTCGTCGCTCGCGGAAGAGTATGGGATGGATGCAAAGTTCCTGGCTGGTGGGCAGAGTCTTATCCCGTTGATGAAGCTGAGGTTACTGTCGCCCTCCCATCTAATCGACCTCGGGAGGATTCCAGGTCTCTCATACATCAGGGACGAAGGGAACCACCTTGCGATCGGGGCCATGGAGAGAATAGCCGAGATAGCCCGCTCTGACCTGGTCAGGAAGCAGTGCCCAATCCTGAGCCAATGCGCCCACCAGATTGCTGACCCACTCGTCCGCAATATGGGCACCATTGGAGGCAATCTATCTCACGCCGACCCGACAAACGACATGCCTGCAGTCATGGTGGCGGCGGGCGCCAGCATCGTAGCCGCTTCTGGCCAAGGAAGCAGGGTCATTCCGGCTGGAGACTTCTTTGTGGACACGTTCACCACCGCGCTGAAGGGAACGGAGATACTCGTCGAAGTGAAGATGCCGATTGGGCCGACTCGGCGAGGAGCGTATTTGAAACTGGAGAGGCAGGCAGGCGACTTCGGAATTGTTGGAGTCGCAGCGGTACTGGAGATGTCTTCGGACGGCAGGTGTGTAGCAGCTGGGATAGCCCTCACGGGCGTAGGCCCAACGGTAGTGAAGGCGACAAGAGCAGGAGAGATTCTGAAAGGAGTCGAGCTAGACAAGAACACAATCGACCGGGCCTCGAGGGCCGCGGCTGAGGAAGCCCAGCCCTCCGGTGACCTGAGAGGTTCGGCCGAGTATAAACGCGCGATGGTTGAAGTCATGACCTCCAGGACGATCCAAGCGGCGGCGAGAAGGCAAGCAGAAAGATGACCAAGGTCCGGGTATCCATGGAAGTCAACCAGCAGATGAGAGATGCCCAGATTGAGCCGAGGCTGCTTCTCGTCAGCTTCCTGAGGGAAGAGCTGGGCCTTACGGGAACGCACGTCGGCTGTGAAACGACAAACTGCGGCGCTTGCACGGTCTTGCTCGACGGTCGGGGCGTGAAGTCATGTACGGTCCTAGCCTTACAGGCTGAAGGAAAGAAGGTGACTACGATCGAGGGGATAGGAACAGCTGAGAACCTCAACCCCATCCAGCTTGCCTTCTGGGAGAAGCACGGACTACAGTGCGGCTTCTGCACTCCAGGGATGATACTGGCCTCCTACGAGCTTCTGGAAGCTGAGCCGGACCCGGACGAGAAGGTGATTAGGGAAGCACTTTCGGGCAACCTCTGCAGGTGCACTGGGTACGTGAACATAATCAAATCTGTGAAGTACGCGGCGAAACTGCGAAAGAAGGGCATGCGCGGCATGAGAAAGGGAGCGGCTTGACGAGAGAGTTCATCTGCTACTAAACGGTTAATTTCGAATCGCGAGAAAATGTTTCAATGCCTTCCGTAGACGAGCAGATTCTCGCTGAACTACGCGAAATCAAGAGGCTGCTCACACCAGCGCCACCTGCGCCTCCGGCGGCGCCCAAGGGCTTGATTGAGGAGTTCAAGATGTTCCTTTCGCAGTACAAGGTGCTTGGGTTGGCGGTGGCTTTCATTCTCGGAGTCTACTTGGGCGCACTTGTCAAGGCACTGGTGACCGACCTGATTCTGCCAATACTTTCATTCGTCCTTCCATCCGGACAGGATTTCAACACGTATGAGGTGGGACCGTTCCGGGTGGGAGACTTCGCGAACGCGCTCCTTACATTCATGATCGTGGCCTTCGTAATCTTCCTCATCGTGAAAGTCTCCAAGCGATACAAGATCGAGTAGCTCTAGAGCTATTTCCTCCTCGACGGGCGAGAAAATCCACTCATACCGGCTTTTGTTGGGGGAGGGTCAGTTGTGAGGGTTCAGGCTTCGGCATCGGTTGTCCCGAGACGATAGCCGCGGCCCGCTTGCCCAGGTCTGTTATCACGTACCTGCTTGGTTCGCCAAAGAGGTCCGTCTTGTAAGTCACGAAGCCCAGAGACAGAAGTTGTCTTACAGTCCAAATCGCCAGCCACC
>VBPK01000069.1 GCA_005877225.1 Nitrososphaerota archaeon | reverse complement strand
TTCGAAGGGAGGGCGTAAAGATCACCAGGGGAAAAATAGACTTGGGGCGCTTTCTCTTCAAGGGTGAGTGAAGCCGTCAAGCGTCTCAGACGGACTGAATTTTTTCGGATTCCGAACTTCCAGCTCAAGCCTTGGGCGTGAGTGGCAGGAAGCAGCTCAGTAGTTCAACGACCTCTGAGCAGTGACGCTGCGCCGGCCTTCCCGAGCATCAGGAAGCAGAGAAGCGCCTTCGTCGTGTGGAGTCGGTTCTCGGCTTCATCCCAGACGACGGAGTTGGGGCCATCAATCACGCCCTTCGAGACCTCCTCTCCCCTGTGAGCTGGCAGACAGTGCTCGAAGATCGCGTCTCTCTTTGCACGGGACATAAGCTCCTCGTTCACCTGGTACCTCGGCAGGAAAGCCTTGATCCTTGCCTCCCTCTCCTGGTCGAAACCCATCGAGACGAAGGTGTCTGTCATGACGCAATCCGCTCCCTCGACGGCCTCCCGGGGGTCTTCCATGAGGGTTATCTTCCCACCAGTCGATTCAGCGATCTTCCGGGCGGAGGCGACGACGCCCCGTAGCGGGGCGTGGTTCGGCGGGGTGGCCACGGCGAAGTCGACCCCCGTCAGTGAAGCCCCGTACAGCCAAGAGTTGCAGACGTTGTTCCCGTCGCCGACCCACGCGACCCTGAGTCCTTTCAGCCGCCCCTTGTGCTCGGAGAGTGTCAGGAGGTCGGCTAGGACCTGAACGGGGTGATAGAGGTCGCTCAGCCCGTTGATGACAGGGACCCCCGAGGCGGCAGCGAGCCCAGCGACCTCGTCGTGCAGGTTGACTCGGGCCATGACCGCGTGGACGTACCGCGAGAGAACTCGTGCTGTGTCCTCGACCGTCTCTCCCCTTCCGAGTTGAATCTCGTTCGAGCTGAGACTCACCGAATACCCCCCCAGCTCGTGGACCGCGACCTGAAAGCTGACCCGGGTTCTCGTGCTCGGTTTCTCGAAGACGAGCGCGACCGTCCTTCCCCTCAGGACATCCTTCACCACTCCCCTCTTGCGAAGCTTCTTGAATTTCTTCGACAGACTGAGGATTAGCCGGAGCTCTGCGGGTGAAAGCTCCTCAAGCGTGAGAAAGTCCTTGCCTCTCAATTTTGACTACCACCCCCGCCTGCCTGATAAAAAGTCAATTTTCGAGGAGTGAATCGATGAAGGTTTGGGGGTCGAAGGGCTTGAGGTCCTTGTATCCCTGACCCATCCCAAGGAAGAGTATCGGCTTATGGGTCGAGTAGACGATCGAGAGGCCTGCCCCTCCCTTGGCGTCAGCGTCGGCCTTCGTCAGGATCACCCCGTCGAATCCGGTGTACTTGTTGAAGAGCTCTGCCTGCGAAACCGCGTCGTTCCCGGTCAGGGAGTCGGCGACGAAGACCTTGAAGTCTGGCGTGACGACCCTGACGATCTTGGCCATCTCTTCCATCAGATTCTGGTTCGTCTGCATCCTACCCGCGGTGTCTATCAGGAGGACATCCACGTGGTGCGCCTTCGCGTAGAGGTAGCCGTCTCTTCCCACCGCCGCCGAGTCGGCGCCGTACCTCTGCGAGACAACCTTCATCCCTAGCCTCTCCGCGTGCTCCGTCAGCTGCTCGATCGCGCCTGGTCTGTGCGTGTCGCCAGCGGCAGAGACGACGGAGACCCCCCTCTCCTTCAGTATCTTCGCGAGCTTCGCGACCGTGGTTGTCTTGCCGCTCCCGTTTATCCCAAGGAAGAGGATGACGAATGGCTCCCCCGAACTCTTCTTCTCCTCGATTCGTCGGAAGAGGTCCACGGACCCCGCCTTTGCGAAGACCTCCTCAAGGACTCCCCTGATGCTCTCCTTCACGAAGAGAGCAGGGTTGTCAGACCGCTCTATCGATGCTCCGCTCAGTTTCTTCTTCACCTCTTGAATCAGCTCCTCGGCCACCTGTTGCGCCACGTCGCTCTCCATGAGTGAAATCTCGAACTCTGAGAGGAGTTCGTCAAGTTCTCGACCCGAGACCTTCCTTTCTCGGGCCGCCTTAGCAACCGCCGTGAAGGCCTGCCTAAGCTTCTCGAACAAGTCAGTTCTTTTGGTTCTGCCTTGACACTATCGCCTGGAGGGCCTGGCGGTCGGCCTCCAGCCTCGCCGCAATCTGGTTTCTCTGCGAGAGCAGCGAGACTATCGAGTTCTCTATCTCCCTAGCCCTCCCTTCGAGGAAGGCCACGGCCTCCACCCTTTTTCGCTGGACCACGACGTTGGCCCCTACGTTCAAGAGGACATCCTCCGCGTTCGGCGGGGGCGACCTGAGCAAGACCCCACCCCCGACGGGAACGAGAACTTCATCAGGATTCGACTCTGACAGCCCCTTCAGGGCGTCGAGCGCCGCCCTCGTTTCAAGGAGGGCTCTCTCGAAGAGGTTCTGCCTCGCGGACAACTCGTTAAAGGTGCCTTCGAGAACCCTGATCTCCACCACTAGAGAATTGAGCTGTTCCTCTTCACTGACCTGCCTACTTCTACTACTACTCGCCGTGACGGTCGCCTTCGTTCAGACCTTCAGCGCCCGCGTTATAAAGACGAGTTCGGGTCCCGTCGTCTGACTCCCGGCTATCGCGTTCTTCGAGTTCGCGACAAGACCGGAGGAGACGTACGGCACACCGCCATTGACCGAAGTGGGATAGGCCTCCACGCCGAGGAGGCTGGCGATGTGGGAGACCTCTCCCTCGTCTAGTCTGGGGTATGTGGCGGCTCCACTGTTCGTGGCGACCACTAAGGCCCCCACCTGGGTGTATTCATGAATGGTCATTCTTTCGACGTCAGTTCCGAGGACGTCCCTGACCTGATGGAGAGTACCCGAGTCCAGGAGTGCCGAGACGAGCGCGAAGCTGTCGTTTGCAGCGATGAGGTTCCCGACAGCGGTGTACTTCGAGTCGAAGCGACCTATCGCCATGCCCGTCGCTGCTGCTATCTCGCGCATCTCCTCGTCCTCGGTCAGGCGCGAAACGAGGATTCCGTTGTTGTTCATCGCCACGAGCGGTCCCAGGAGCCTCGAGCCTGCTATGGAGGTGTAGCAGACGGAGACACCGAGCGCCTCTTTGAGCTTCTCGCCCTTGCTCGGGGCCAAGCCTCTGGGCGCCAGTAGAAGCTTGTCGTTCGTCTTAAGGAAGATTCCGATATTCGGACTTCGGTAGATATCCACGAGGTGAAGGCCCATTGCTCTTGGACACTGCTACTCTTCTTCCGGCGCCACTCGTATCGAGACGATCCCGTCTTCGTCGCGTTCCATCTCCAGCTTGATTCGACGTGGTGGATTCCGGATTCCGCGGGCCCAGACAAGCTTGTTCACATCCTCCTCGATCTTCACCTCACTCGCCTTCATGTGCCTCGTCGCAAAATCCCTGATCAGCCTTATCGCGACCTTCGCCCTCCTGTAGCGTGGCGTTTGGAACGCCTCGCCGAGGGGAACGGTGTAGACCCTGGTCAGCTCCTCCACCTTCTCTGACATCTCCGTCACCTAGCGTGGAGCTTCCGGTGCCGCCAGTCTCTGTGCTTGGGGTTGGTCCTGACCTTTCTGTTGGTTCTCACGATGACCCATGTAGGCACGGACCTCGTCTCCCTATTGGCTTTCATCAACCTGTTCTTCTTCGACCTGTCCTTGACTCGGGCCATCTGACCGTTACATCCTCCTTATCTTGATGTCTCGCTTCTTCTCCTGGAGAGCGTAGAGCATCTGCTTCAGCTGTTCGTCATCGATCACCTTCTTGAGCCTGCCGGCCGAGGCCAGCTGAATCACGTACTCCTCTATCGCGCTGGCGAGCTCGGGCCTCACCATCTTGACGTTCGCGAGCCGCTGCCTAGCCTCCGTGGTAAGCGCCGTTCTGAGCACGTTCTCGCGAGCGGCCTTCTTCTCGGGGTCTTCTCTATCGGAGCCCCTTCCGCCACCGGTACTCGTGCCCGCGGACAACAATCACTCACCCGTACCTCGTAATTGCCGGGTTCTCCTCCGAGAGTTTCTTGAAGATCTCCTTGCTCAAGTTATCAAGAAGCGCCGCTCCCTTCGGGGTCAGTACCCTCCCCTTGGGCGTCTTCTTCACGAGCGCCGCACCCTCGAGCTGTTTCAAGATCTTCCTGTTGGCGGAGCTCCCGGCGTCTCTCTGGTGCTTGGGGTTGTACGCCACGGCCTTGCTCCCGCCGTATGCTGTCTCGAACTCGGTGAGACCGAGTGGACCGCGGAAGTAGAGCTTTCTCAGCAGCGATGCCGCGCGGACGTACCACCAGTCGGGCTGCTGTGGAGGTCGCTCCGCGTGCGAGCCCGTCTTCGCGTAATGGGCCCACTCCGGGACCTCCAGCTCCGGGAGCTTCTTCACCCGCTCGGTCAGAGCTACGATGAGCTTGCTCGCCGGGACGTCGTATGCGTTTACCATGATTATATTCCTGAGCGAATTTTCTGAGCTTTGGTGCAGTATATTTAAGCAAGGCGCTCTTGAGCGATGACCTTCCTATTAACGTGGCCGCACTCCAAGCACGTGAGACGAAGCACCTTCTGACCCCCACCCGCAAGGCGGACCCTGGCGTTGACCCCGGGCACGATTAGTCTCTTGCATCCGTGACAGTAGAACCTCTTCCGGGACCAGTCGAGCCTGACGTTGAACTTGAGCATCACCCTTCTGGCCAGCTCGGCCTGCTCCCCGGCGAGCTTCGGGTCCCTCCCCGCGGTCGAGATCGCCCTTTCAAGTAGCTCCTCCGCGACCTTACCGGCTTCGGCCTTCGGCCTCCTCTTCCGTCTCACGCCGGATTCTCGTTGCGCAAACCAATAAACCGTCCGTGGGGGACTGCGGCACATGAAGCTCAACCTCGTAATCGCTGAATCCGCGCTCGAACTGGTCCCCGACGAGATCAGACGCTCTCCCGCTGTCGTCAACGATGCGAAGCGGAGGGAAAGGGACCCCTCGAAGATACTGCTGGACAGGAGTCTTCACCACGCGTCGATGGTCAGGCTGAAGGAAGACTACAAGCGCGGGAGGCCCGACATCGTCTTCATGACTCTGCTCAGCGTCACCGGGACGCCGCTCTACGAAGAGGGTTCCGTCAAGGTCTACGTGCACACTCGAGGGGATGTGGTGCTGGAGATTGCGGAGAGGACCAGGCTCCCGAAGAGCTACTTCAGGTTCAGAAACTTGGTCGAGAAGCACCTCTCGGAAAGGTCAAACAGCGAGTTGATTCGGACGCAGGAAATGCCCCTCAGTGAGCTCCTGAGGCAGGTTGTGCGAGCTGACCCCGTGATTGGCCTCTCCACTCAGGGCGAACCTAGGGCGCTGGAAGAACTCGCAGGGGAGCTGGTAGGGAAGAAGGACCCGTGCGTTGTGATTGGGGGGTTTCCTCACGGTCATTTTTCCGAAAGCACTCTAGGCGAGCTTGACGGCCTTGTGAGAATTCATCGAGGGGCGCTCGACGCCCACGTCGTCGCTTCGAGGCTGGTTTACGAAGTGGAGAGAGCAGCTCGAGGCAAGAATCAATAAAGAGGATTAGAAGGTCAGAGGTTGACGCGGTCGTCGTCCAGTCTGGATCCGCGGAGAGGACACTCTAGGACATCAGCCCTCCAAGCTGGTAATCCGAAAGGAACAGAGACCCGGGTTCAAATCCCGGCGACCGCACACTGGATACGACCTAGGTACCTTGGACACAATAAACTGTGCTGTAATCCCACCCGCACCATATTGTGTTTGATGCTTTTCCAACGCTTTGAAGCTGCCAGAAGACTTGAGGGAGGACGAGGATGACTGTGTCTCAATCCTCCCATGCCTGCCACTAGGCGCCCTTCCCACATTCCGCCAGGGTTCGCCGCGGTAACCCCTATATCACCGTGGACGATCCGGATACGCTCGTCGCCTTCGCCAAGGCAGCCTTCGCGGCGAAGGAAATGAAAAACCAACATGTATCAGGCTCAGACGGAAAGACCATTCACACCGCCTTCCGCATTGAGGAGTGCATAATCGAGACCGGCCGCGCCTCAGGTAAGTGGAAAGCACTTCCCGGAGCAACCACCTGTACGTTCGTAACGTGGACGCAGCCTACGCCCGTGCCCTAAGGCTGGCGGAGAGCCTCCATGAGGTTCGTGACATGGACTACGGAGAACGGTCCGGAACCGTGCGAGACACTTGCAGCGACCACTGGTACATCGCCACGTATGGGGGCCGGCGGGGAAGAAGGGCTAGCTGAAGGGTCCCCTCCCTCTCTAGCAGAATCGACCTCCATTCGCCTCTGGAACCCGATCGCACGAGTCGACTAGGCTCGACCGAATGGAGGTGCATGAGGCGACTCCTTTTCTAACATGCGAGTGATTCCCCTGCAAGAAGAAATTCTATGCTCCGTTCGGAAGTAGAACCCCCGTCCAAGATGTCCACTGTCTGAGGTAGGCATGTTCGAATCCCACACCCCCCGCACTACATGGAGGGTTCTAGCGTCGGCGGCCCCTACCGAGACAAATAGAAGTTAAATTGAGAGAATTTCCGACCATTTTTTTTGGGTCGGTAGTCCCGGCGACCGCACATCACATAGTCCTCAATTCTTGCCACCCGACCAAATGTGGTGCTCAAAAGGTCAATGGGGAAGTTTCAGTTCGCCCGTCTTCGCCAATACTCTGTAGCTATTCAACGTCACCCACTTGCTTGGTTTCATTAGTTGCTCAATGGTCACTAAGGTCTTCCGAGTCTTCTCGGTTCGCTCTCGTATCCAATCTCCCTCCAGCAGCCATTTTCCCTCTGGCGTCTTCTTTGACAGCAGCAAGTGAATTGCATCGGAGATTCTCTCATCATCTTGGAATCCCAACCGGGTCAACACTCTTAGTGCATGCAATGCATCGTAATAGTAATACATGGGAAAATGGAATTTTGTTACAAGACTGCCTGTGAAGACGGTGTTCATGTGGCGCAATTCTACTGGCCGCCAATCATGGTGGGCCTTGAACAGACGGTGCATCAGCAGGAACTCGGCCCCTCGCTCGACAGACCCCTTCAGTCTCCTAGTCCACCGGGAGCGTGGAATCTCTGAATAAGCCCACAGTGGTTCAATGGTGGACATGAACGAGCTGTGCTCTACATCATACTTGGGGTAATCACAATTCCACCCTCCATCCTCGAGCTGAAACTCAGGAAGCCAGTCCAGCGCTTTCTTGACTCGCCTATCTTCATCGTGGCCAAAGACGATTAGAGTTCTAACCATGTTGCCCGTCAAACAGACTTCTTCCTCGACTTTTCCTCTGCCGAGATGACTCTTCCATGAGAAAGCCCCGTTCTCCATCTGATGCTGGGCGAGAAAACGCTCGATAGCGCTTTCAATCCAGGGCGTGCGGGGAATTCCCATCTCTCCAAGTAGCATCAACTGCCAAACTGTTGCGGTAAATTTGGGGGTGTGACAACTATCGTCGGGTGGCCAGTAGCCTCTGCCCCCCTGAGCCCTCTTCAGCCTCAGGACAGGTCTGTAGGAAAGTGTGCCTTCCCGCGCAATCCGCACCTCTTCGGAGTTCTGAGGCTTACCCAAAATATCGGTGAGAGTAAACATCTTGATTGGAGGATCGGCGGGTTCAAGGAGCCAGCGAAGGGCTTCTGCTTCCATCCTTTATTCACCCCTGCGGGTGGTCTTAATCTTCTCGCTGTTTTCGAATCTGAGTGGCTTTCAACTCTGCCTGTAGGGTAGTGGTCCCGGCGACCGCACTTCATTTTGACTAAAGGGGTCCAGTAGGGGATTTCGATTTCAGCGGGTTGTTTCAGCATGGCGGGTCTTATGGTCGAGTTGTTTCTTGCGGAAAGCGAGCCTGAGAGACGTCTCATCGCTTGCTTTGATGATGACGATACTTTTTCGGTGAATTCAGAGCAACCACGTCGAATAACAAGCGTCTGTAGTTTATCGTCAGCGTTCTTGCAAAGAACTGGCCTTCGATGACCATATCGGTCAGGTCGTGCCCGCTATTTTCGTTCAGGTCGAACTTTTCAAACGACAGGCAATCTTCGAGATACGGCTTGAGCTTGAAAACATCAGGGTCTACCAAGACCTCCCTCGGTATGGGTTTCTTCTTTGAAGAAAGAAGCAGGTCGTTCAGTGCTTCTCTAGCTGCTTCATAGTTTTTCCATGCCTCTTCAACAAATGCGATGAAGATTCCGTTTGCGACCAGTCTTGACGTGAATGAGCCCTCCTTGTCCTCGGAATACCCTTTGAGAAGATGCGCCTTGATGTTGAGCTCGTTCGATCTGTCGAAGGCGTACAGTAATTGGCGAGCTACGCCCTCCATATCCGACTTGTGAGCGTGGTTGAGCGAATCTCCGAACGCGCCGCTGGCCAGGAGAAATCTGGCCACGTCATAATCACCCGAGATCAGGGCGCTGGCGATCATGTGTGAAAAGTCGGGCTCGTAGGGGATTTCACTCATCAAGAGTCCCTTCCGGGTGATTTCGTGGGTGCGGGGATCGATTGCTCCGATTTCACCGAGCCAGTCTTCTGCAAAGGCAACTTCGCGATGATCCACCTTTGACATGAACTCTAACTCCGAAAGCCTCAGGCCGTACTTTGACATGAGGAGAACCAAATCAAACGGAGTCTCGGTTTCAAGGGCCTTGCGCACCGGTATGGGCTCGATTTTCTTTGGGATCGGCACATCAGAGATGATGACGGCCCGACCGGGCTTAAAGCGACCGATTCTGCCGATCATCTGCAAGAGAGAGTTATTGTCTATCCTCTTGTACTGGAGTGTCCTTCGACCCAGCTTGTCCTTGCTGTCGATCACTTCGTTGAATATCAACACATTATCGACGTAGATGTTCACGGATGAGGCGATGACATTAGTTGCAAAAACCCTCAGATTCTTATCGAGCTCGGCTCTTTGCTGGATCTTGTTGACTACTGAACCGTCAAGGCCGCCGTGAATGTAGGCGCCACTGTAGCTACTCGCATACCTCTCGACCAAGCGCCTTGTGGGGAGGAAGACGAGCCACGATTCGTTGCGGGGCCGTGAGTTAAGATAGAGCGACAGCGTGCCGAACATCTCGTCGACGTCCTTTGCGAGCTCCACCTCGAGCGCGACAGGAAATCTGCGACCGCTCAGCAGGTAGAGCTTCGAGATTCCCAAGAATGAGAGGAACTCCTTTGGATCGATTGTGGCGCTCATGATTCGAAACAGGTTTCTTGCTTTCGCCTCGTCCTTCTTGGCGAGGGACAGACACAGTTCCAGCTGGGAAGACATCTGGTGACTCTCGTCAAAATAGATCGAGGAATCGAAAATCGAATTCTCGGCTAGCATCCTTAGCAGGACGCCGTCTGTGACGATCTTGATCTTGCCACCGACGTTGATCTTGGTATCCTTTGTGATGACCGCCAGCTCGTCAATTAGTTCTGGATGAAGCGCTCTAAGTGAATAAAGTAGAGCGTTGCACGAGGCCCTTGAAGGCTCACGAATGACGATCTGTCTGTTCCTGTCGCACAGCTCGAACTCGTGAATCGGGGTGACGGTGCTCTTTCCCGTCCCGACATCGCCGATAATTACGAAATGGTCCGAAAAACTTACCGAATCAAGGATTGAGAAGATTGGCAGGTTTGGCCTCGCTCCTTTGCTGGCCGCTTCTTCGGCTCGTCGCTCCTCTTCTTCCGAGGCAGCGGGCTCAAGAATGTGGCGAGTTGATTCTTTGCTGACCAAAGGAAGCCCCGAACCCTCTAAAACGGCATGGTCGAAAGGGGAGAAATAAACCAGCCTGTCATAGATGTCGATGCCGAACTGAGGAATTTGAACCCGATTGCATGTGCGACCGCGGCCGTGCCACTCATGCATTTGACTCCCACACGATTACCCAACGTGGTACATCGCTCAAATGTGTCCCACCAATCTTAAATAGTGGGATTACCCTATGAGCTTTCATGAGCGAAACCGTGTCCATCGACGAGAAGGGTAGACTTGTCCTGCCCAAGAAGGTCAGGCAAGAGGCTCACATAAGTACGGGAAGCAAGCTTGTTGTCAGGGCAAGCGGCGTCGGAAGGGTCGAACTCTCTGATCCCAAGGTCTTGACCGCTCAAGCACAAGTTATTGGTGCGAAGAAGCTTTCAGGTTGGAAGGAAGAGGACCACGAAGCAACCTCCTATCTCCTTGGGTCGATGAAGACAAAGAATGAAACTCGTTGATACTGTGGCAATAATCGGATTCCTCAATCCGAAAGATAGGGCCCATGAACGCTCGGTGGAACACCTGCGAAGGGTTTCCTCAGAGGACGCAGTATTCGTTCCAGGAGTCTCGCTGATAGAGACGGACTTGGTAATGAAACTCAGGGGCTACGGTGATTCTGAGCGTCAGACATCGTGGCGCGCCCTCGAAAGCGAAATCCCAGCCAACAAGGTGATTCCTAACTCCGTGTCGTCGATTTACCACGCCGTGGAATTACAGAAACAAGGGATGGACTACTTCGACTCCTTGGTCGCTTCCCTTGCAAAGGAGACAGGTTCCGGTGTGATAACTACGGACAGGAAAATCGAAGACGTTGTGGAAACCGAATGGTAAGAGAAGCCTCGTCCAAGAACAACTTCGCTTGCTAGTTGGGAGACTGTTCAGGCGGACTTGATCGTCCTCTCGTAGATTCCGAGCCCTGCATCGAGCAAAATCTCGTCGATGGTCAGCGGGGCCATGAAGCGCAGGACATTCCCGAAGTGGCCACACGTGTGCATTAGAAGTCCCTGCTCGAACATGCTCCTCCTGAAGCCGCCCGCCAGTGCCTTGGATGGTTTCCGGGTTTCCTTTGATTCGACGACCTCGTTGCCTATCATGAAGCCGACGCCCCGAACCTCCCCGACGTTCTTGGACTCGTCGGAAATTCTCTCGAATTCGACTTTCGTCTTCTCCCCCAGTGTCCGCACCCTCTCCAGCAGGTTCGTCCTCTTGATGTAGTCGATAGAGGCCGTCCCCGCCGCCATCCCGAGCGGGTTCCCCCTGTAGGTCCCGAGGTGGAAGCCCTCCTCGAGCTTCTCGTCGTATTCGGACCTGTACGCTATGAGGGAGAGTGGAATCCCAGCTCCAACGGACTTCGATACACATATGATGTCGGGGTCGGTCCCCGTCAGCTCGCATCCCCAGAACTTTCCAGTTCTCCCGAACCCTGTCTGCACCTCGTCCACGATCAACGGGAGCTGGTACTTCTGGGCGATCTCTCGCAGTCCCGGGAGAAAGTCTTCAGGAGGGACGATGTACCCCCCCTCTCCCTCGATCGGCTCGACAAGAATGCAGGCTACGTCGTCCAGCCCGGAGTGGTCGTCCTCCAAGAGATGCTCGAGATATCGGATGACAATCTTCGATTCGTCACCCTTTCTCTCGACAGGAAAAGGGAAGCGGTATGAGTAGGGGTATGGGAGCCTAAACACGTTCTGCCTCGACACCCCGGCATAGTCGAGGTAGTGGCTGGACGCAGTCATGCTGACGACGCCCTGGTGGACGCCGTGGTAAGCACCCTCGAAGGCGACCGCCGTCTTTTTCCCCGTGGCCCTCCTAGCGACGCTGACGGCAGCCTCGACGGAATCTCCGCCGGTGACAGTCAGGAGGACCTTCGCCTTACCCTTCATTCCTGGCGGTAGCACCGAATGAATCCGCTCCAGGAACGCGATGCGTGTTTCGTTCGGAATCTCCAGAGTGTGCCACACCTTCCCCAGCTGTGTTCTGACGGCTTCCTCGACGTACGGGTTCCTGTGCCCGAGGTTGAGGACGGAGATGCCGCTCACCCAATCGATGTAGAGGTTTCCGTCGACGTCCTTTACCGTCGCCCCGTTTGCGGAGTCGATGGCAAACGGGAATGCCTTGGGGTAGATGACGGCCTTGGTCTCCAGCTTCGATTGCTTCGCAAGGAGCTCTCTGGACCTTGGACCAGGGGGTTTGACCACTATCATAGGGGCTCGCTCATGAGTCTGTTCTTGCATAGTGGCGCCCTCCGCCACGGAAGGGCGAGCCATATGAATCTGCCGAGTCTTTTTCGAATCAAGCCGCCTCCTCTAAACTAGCTTGGATCGGTGGGCTTGTTTGGCCGGCCGGCGACCCAGAGGACGCTTTCCGCAGAGTGGGTCGTGCGGTCAAGCCCGACGGCCCGTGACTCTTAGCCTCCGACCGCCCGAGTTCGAAGAAACCGAACCACCATCTTCACCACTCGATGATCAAGCGACGCCGACCTCAGAAATCCTAAACTATCGGTAGCCCCGAAAGAGGTCAATTTGAGAAGTGGAGAGCTTTACTGCAGCGACCTTACGAAGGTCTACAGCGAATCAGGCGGGAAGAGGGCCCTCGATTCCGTCAGCCTCACGATTCCCTCTCGAGGCATCCTCGCGCTAATCGGCATGAATGGGGCAGGAAAGACCACGCTTGTGCGAATCCTCGCTACCCAGCTCGAGCCGACCTCGGGAATCGTTCAGATTGACGGGGTCGACGTCGTCAAGGAACCGAAGAAGCTGAGGGAAAGAATCGCCACGGTCCCCCAGGAAGCGAGGCCTGTCCCCTGGATGACCCCTCTCCAGACAGTCGTCTCCTACCTGCTGTGGAGGGGAATCGGCTACTCGGAGGCCAGAAGGAGAGGGGCAGAGGCGATTGGGAAGGTGGGTCTTGACGATCAGGGGACTAAGCTGAACAGGCGCCTCTCCGGCGGGCAGAGGAGGAAGGTCTTGGTGGCTACCGCACTCGCTGCGGACGCCGAGATCACCTTCCTCGACGAGCCCACCACGGGACTCGACCCACTGTCTCGGAGAGAGTTGTGGAGGTCGCTCCACGACCTCGCGAAGGAGCGCTTCCTCGTCCTCACGACCCACTATCTCGAGGAGGCTGAACAGCTAGCCGACACGATAGCCATCCTCGACGACGGAAGGCTTGCCGGGGTGGGCACCCTCGACCAGCTCCGTAGCCTCGTGAAGCATCAGTACAGCATACGGTTGCCGTCTTCTCCCGAGCGTCCGCCCGTCACTGAGGGTACCGTGACAACGGGAAGGGACGGAGAGATTCAGGTCTTGACAAGCGAGGAAGAGGCCTACAGAATCTCGAGAGAGCTTCTCGAGAGGGGTGTGAGGTTCTCGGTCAACCGCATTTCGCTGGATGATGTCTTCTTCCATCTCGTCGGTAGTGCTGGGGTGCCAAGGCAATGAAGAACCGATGGAGCAGGCAGATACTCGCTGCTGTGCTGGTCAACTCCATCTATGCGATGAAGAATTATCCGGAGGTCCTCTTCAACACGGCACTGGCGCCACTATCGTTTCTGCTGATAGTGAACTTCGTCAGCAGAGGCGGGCTCGTCGGGCAGGCCATCGAGGGAGCGTTCATCATGAGCATGTTCTCGAACGGGATGGCGCTTCAGGGGGACCTCTCCCACCTCAAGAATGACCTCAAGCTGCAGGACATGGTTGTCAGCACTCCTACCACGCCGGGCGTGTACGTGCTCGGGATGGCGATTTCAGAGATAGTCTACTCCCTCCCCGCCCTGCTCACCCTGGTCGGCTTGACCGCCATCTTCGTCCACCCCAATCTTACGCAGGCGGTCGAGCTGCTCGGCGTCATGCTGCTCATGTTCACCGTCTCTGTCACGATCGGATTCACCCTCTCGACATTCTCGAGCGACATAGTGCAGAGCTTCGCGTTCTCGGGGCTGATTTCGACGCTGTTCACTACGCTCCCTCCTGTGTACTATCCCATCACCTACATCCCTCTCCCCTTCAGGTATCTGGCCTACCTCTCGCCGACGACCTACGCGGCGGAAATCGCCCAGTCTACGACTGGGTTTCTGCAACTTTCGACTGTCGAGTTGATCTTCGCGTGGGTAATCCTGATAGCGATCACGCTAACCCTCGCGTTGATCGCGGTCAAGAAAGCCAGGTGGCGCGAGGTTTGAGGGGTACGGAGCGGCACCGTTCGATTCTTGAAGGTGGTTCCACCTCGAAACTCAGGTAAATCAGATAGGATCGCTACAGTTTGAAACTTGAAGCCTATCCTCCCGGCGAGCGCAGACCTTCATCCCGACTCGGCGACGATCTTGCCCGTGTTGGCGCGGGATTCACGGTGGGCGAGGGTACTCTCCGACCCAATCTCGGAGACAGCAAGGTCCGACCCGACGGAGCCCGCCGTCTTCCGGGAATAGGCAATCACGAAGTCTTTTATCGAGGAAGGCAACCCAATCGCATTCCATGGTGGCTCTCGAGGTGGCAGATGTGGTCGACTACCACGTCAGGCTCCTCGGCAAGAGGGCAGAGCAAGTCATCTATTATGAAGATCAGGTATGCCCGATCTGTAACTGCAGGATTGACGAAGGCG
>VBPK01000042.1:8467-9399 GCA_005877225.1 Nitrososphaerota archaeon | reverse complement strand
GCCGGAGAGCCTGGTGAAGTACACTTCAGCCGAATCCTGGAGCAGGACTTTTGCCAGGATTCCTTCGACGTCGGCCTTGACGCCGAACAAAGCCGCATAGTACTTGACGGCCTCCCTCGGAGTGGGATATTCGAAGAACTTGAATCCCTGAGGGATGACCCCGATTTTCTTGTGAAGAGCATAACCATCCGTCCACGGGTCAGTTCCGAGCACTCGCACGGTTCCATCATCCTGCTTCCTCAGGCCCTCGAGAATCTCGATGGTGGTCGTCTTCCCCGCACCATTAGGTCCTAGAAGTGAGAAGACCTCCCCCTCTCTTACCGCGAAGGAGATTCCGTCGACTGCCTGCAATGTCCCGTACGCCTTCTTCAGCGAATTGACTTCGATCGCGACTTCCGTCAATCTACCCCGTCCGACTCCCTCACGTGGAGGTTTTAAGCCGAGTCAAGGGGTCACTTCGTCGGTAGCTTCGCCGAAGCGTTGGGCTTTTGCGCCCTCTTCGCTATTCCCTCGCCTAAAAAGAGCGATGTGCCTACCGTCTTTTTGACTTCCGTCTTCGTCCCGCCCGACGTGCGGGTTTCATCTGTTCCCAAAGAGCTATCACGTTGCCCTCAGGGTCGGCGCCGATGAAGGACCATCCCTGCCCGGGTACTTCCTGCTTCCCCATCACCTCGGTCCCGCCTGCCTTCTTGAAGGTCTCGATCGCCGAATCGATCTCTTCGACCCCTATGAAGTTCCTCGCCCCGTCGTTCGGACCCATCTTCTTGTACATCCCTCCACCCACGCTCTTGCCTCTGGGGCCGGTGGAGATCAGCCAGTAGTCGAATCCAGGCATCTTGGCCTTCTCGAACTTCCATCCGAAGACTGTCCTATAGAAGCCGCTCAGCCTCTCGACTTCGTTTGCCGGAATCTCGAAGTGCACTATCGTCTTG
>VBPK01000042.1:0-8361 GCA_005877225.1 Nitrososphaerota archaeon | reverse complement strand
TGAAGCGTAGAATCCGCGAGAGCCGGTTGAGAAGGTTTTCTCGCTGAGGCCGATTTCGCCCAGCTTATTCGTACCATCGTAGATTTCAGCACGCATGATTCATTGGGTTGAGTCCGCCATATTTAAGCTGGGAAGAATCGGTGAACCACATCACCGTTTCCTTCTTGGTTTGCTGAATTTCGGGGGGAACCTCGGTTCACAAACACTCGGCAACCCCACTCGTGCCGGTTAGTCGAGACCTTCTCGCGCATTAGTTTATGGCGGATACGCCGGACAGAAGCCTCGCTGCAAGGAATGGTTACTTCGACTGAAATTCCGCTATGACCGCCTGGTGCTGAACAGTGGGCTCTGACTTCCCCACCTCAGCCTCAGGGGCCGTCTGGTCGGGAGGCTTAGCTGGCTTGAGGGGTGGACGGCCTTTTGTCTTTCCCCTTAATCAGGAGACCCGCCACGAAGACAGCGACGCTCGCTCCCAGCAAGACAAGAAATAGAATCAGGATGGATTGTGAGAACGCTTCCCTCAGGGGTGGAATGAACGCTGCAAGGGGCGGGTTTGCTGCCAGCAGCCTGGCGAGGGCTGCAGGGGAGGCTAGAATCTGCCCGACGAGATTAGGATCGCTCAGCACCGCCCTACCGTTAGGCGGGATGCCGACAAGCAAGCTTGAGAGTTGAGCGGTGAACCTGTTCGCTTGAATCGCTCCGAGACTAGCTACGCCAATGGCTCCCCCCAAGTTCAAAGTGAAAGCCGCAAGAGCGGAGGCGACGCCGATCTCATTCCTCTGTACCGAGTTCTGGAATGCGACTATCGTGGCCGGAATCATCAAGCCGCTTCCCACACCTATCGGGACAGACAGCTCCATCAGCCGAATGAGGGAGGAAGAGGAGTTGATTGATTGCAAAGCCACTAGTCCTCCCACAAGGATTCCGGCCCCAACGAGTACGGTGTTCCTGTAACCCATCCTCGACAGAGACAACCCACCCAAGAGAATCCCTAGAGTCGTTGGAAGTGCAAATGCGTACACGACGTTCCTTACGTCCGAGACACTCCCACCTAGCACCGCTTGCGCATAGAGCGGAATGTAGGCGATTAGTCCAAAGAGAACCATCGCTCGCAGTATGTTGACTGCGGTCGCGGCTGAAACTGTCCTTTTCCTGAATAGACGGAGAGGGAGTACCGGCTCTCTCGCCCGCCTTTCGACCGCAACGAAAGTCAGGAGAACGGCGCCGCTGCCGGCGAATAATGCCGCCTCTTCCCAGGAGACCCAGTCGAACGTCGAGCCTCCCAGGAACAGACCCATCATGAATAAAGCAAGAAACCCGCCTAGGGCCGAAGCTCCCACCCAATCGCTAAAGGCGCTGGCTCCCGCGTTTCGTGACTCCCGTAACGTCAGGTATATCATAAGGAAAGCGATGACGCCCAACGGGAGATTTATGTAAAATATCCACCGCCAACTAATCGTCTCCGTCAGGTATGAGCCTGCGGCAGGGGCCACTGCGAATGCGATTCCATTGACGGAGAAGAGGAGTCCTTGAACCCTCCCCCGCTTCTCAGGAGGGAAGAGGTCTCCCGCAATGGCAATCGTAGCCGGAACGAATGCGCCAAACCCGATGCCCTGGACTGCTCTGAAGACGATAAGTTCGTAGATGTCTTGCGAGGCGCCGGAGAGAGTCGAACCTATCATGAATACAACGAGCCCCACCAAGAAGAATCTCTTTCGCCCGTACAGGTCGGAGAGCTTCCCGAAAATCGGAATGACGATGGTCTGCACTATCACGAAGGAACTGAATACCCACGCGTAGAGACTCAGGCCGCCCAGGTCGGAGATGATGGTCGGGCCTGCGGTAGCCACGATTGTCACATCCATGAAACCCAACAGCAATCCAGTGAGCAGCCCCCCTAGAACTAGGGCGATCGTTCTCCTCCGCAGTACGGGCCCTGCTTGGGGTGCCAGCCCTTGGGAACCCAATCCAGACATTCCCGTCGGTTGATTTGCCTCAGTCATGCCTCCAAACTTCCTTTCGACCGTCCTCCCGGGTGCGGTTGATAAACGCACCTAGTTCTTTTCTCCGAAGATCTCGAAGGAACCCCTCATCTTCAGTGCGATGGAGGGTGGCAGAGGCCTACTTCGGATTTTGCGCCGACCGGTCGCTCAGTGTTGGCTCGGGACTTGAGCTCTACATTCGTGGGACAGCGCTAATTGGAGGAGGCTAGCCATCGTTGCAGTCGCAGCCGCATCGTTTTCGACTTCCCGTGGGCCCAAAGCAAGCTTAAATCGAAACTCCATAGCGCTGTAACTGTGACAGAAAATGTCGTCCTTCAGCGACGAGGGGAGAGCAGGACCGTATCTTTAGGGCCGAACACCGTGTCCTTCATACTCTCTGGCGAAGAGACGAATGGCAGGTACTCGGTCACCGAGTTCGGCGCCGCTCCCCCTCCTGCGCCGGCTGCTCCAATGCACATCCACAAGAAAGAGGACGAGGCCATGTATGTCTTAGAGGGAAACTTCAGGCTCTCCCTCGACAAGGGGACAATCCCTGCGCCCACAGGATCCTTCGTCTTGGTCCGAAGGGGAACGCTTCACACGATTGCGAACCTCGGCCCGGGAGTCGGAAGGCTACTGATATTCCTCACCCCTCCCGGTTTCGAGGGATACTGGGAAGAGATGGCGAACCTCCACAGGGCTTCGGGCGGTAAGATTGACCCTGCTCAGCAGTTGGCTCTCCGAGAAAAGTACAGTATGGACGCGCGCGAGGACCGCAAGCTTTAGGCCGAAGTCTGGGGCTTCTCGCAGAACGCGCATCAGGTCAACTACAAACATCTCAGGATGCTGTGTTCCCCTTCAAGCGACAGTTTGAACGACAGGATTGTCTACCGGCGAGGGCCACTGCGACTCCGCGGGAGGCGGCTGAACTCTGCTATCCCAAATTCTCGATTGCGAAGGTTCAAGAATGCTGGCTGAAGGTCGCCTAACGAGGAGACGACTCTTCACATGCCGAAAAGATGTGCCTGGGCCAGAGACCCCCTGATGGTCGAGTATCACGACAGCGAATGGGGAGTTCCCCTGCACGATGACCGGAAGTTGTTCGAGCTCCTTACGCTGGAGGGAGCCCAGGCGGGGCTATCATGGTCAACCATCCTGGCAAGAAGGGAGAAGTATCGGAGGGCGTTCGATGATTTCGACCCCGAGAAGATAGTGAGGTACACAGAGGGCGATGTCGTGCGCTTGATGGGAGACGAAGGGATCGTCAGGAACAGGCTGAAAATTCTCTCGGTCATCAATAACGCGAAGCGATTCCTGGAGGTCAAGAAGGAATTCGGTTCTTTCGATGAATACGTCTGGAGATTCGTGGACTACCCCCCGTTAGTGAATAGATTCAGGGAGCTGCGAAGCCTGCCCTCGAGCACTCCTGCCTCCGACGGAATGAGTAGGGACATGAAGAAGAGAGGCTTCAGTTTCATCGGGTCGACCATCTGTTATGCGTTCATGCAGGCGGCTGGGCTGGTCGATGACCACACGGTTGATTGCTTTAGACACGGAATGAGCAGGAGGAAGAAGAGTGGCTGAGGTCTGCCCGGCGGATTGCTTATCTAAGATGCATTCAAAAATGCGGCGTTTATCTTGACACCCAGGCGGACGCTGTACCTGGCGCTGCCGCTTGTCGCCCTAGTCGTGCTGGTGCTGACATACTTCCGGTTGTTCTCGTCACCCATCGTGATCGCAATCCTCGTGGTGCTCTACGTGGCCGTCAGCCTAAGGAACCGCAGGAAGTTCGCCAAGCAAGGGAAATGAAACGGACGAGAGAGACTTTCGCTGATGCGCCGTGAGAACTACAGAACCGTTTGTTCCCATCCCGGAGGACGTTATACCCCAGATGCTCTCGCTGGCCTCCTTGAAGCCGAACGAGAGAGTCGTCGACCTGGGATCGGGAGACGGGAGGATCGTGATCGCAGCGGCGAAGTCGTTCGGGGCTAGCGCTCTGGGTGTGGATGTCCGCGGGGCCTTGGTGAAGGAGTGCCGGAGGAGGGTGCGCGAGATGGGCCTCTCGGGGCGGGTGAAGGTCCTGCGCCGCAACTTCAGAGACGTCAGCCTCAGGAAGGCCGACGTGATTTCCCGATCTTCGGGTGGAAGTCCGACCGTGAGCTGTCATTCACCCCGAAGGGCTGGAAGAAGGCGCACCCGATTTACCTCTACCTAGTATAGCCCCGGCGGCGGTCTCGCAGTAAGTCGTCGAAGAAAGAGATGCGACTATTGTCGCGTTCCCTCAGAGAGGTCTCACTTCGAGAGAGTTGTGGCCAACTTAGCGGCCGCTTCGCGAAGCGTCTGGTCTTTCTTCGAGAAGTGAAACCTGACGCTCTTCTTCCCCATTTCGGGATGAGCGTAGAAGCTCGACGCCGGTACCGAGGCCACGCTCGCTTCTTCCACGAGATACCGCGCGAACTCCACATCATCCTTCTTGCTCAGCGCGCTGAAATTTGCAAGGACGTAGTAGGCACCCTCCGGCTCCACGGGGGCGAACCCGATGTCCCTCAGGGATTTCACGATGAAATCGCGCCTCTTCTGGTAATTCTTCGCGAGACTGGCGTAGTACGACTGCGGTAGTTTCAATGCCTCGACAGCCGCCCTCTGCAGCGGAGTGGGTGCGCAGACTGTGGTGAAGTCGTGAACCTTTCTTACCGCGCTTGTGATATCCTTTGCGGCGATCGCGTAGCCCAAGCGCCACCCCGTCACGCTGTACGTCTTCGAAAGACCCGATATCGTCACCGTCCTGTCGTGCATGTCTCCTATCGTCGCTATGCTGATATGCCTCCGCCCGTCGTAAACGATGTACTCGTAGATCTCGTCCGTGATGGCTAGAGCATCGTAGTCCGCACAGAGGTCGGCGACGACACGCAGCTCCTCTTCGGCGAAGACTTTCCCTGCCGGGTTGTTCGGCGTGTTCAGTATGATTGCTTTGGTACGCGAGTTGAAAGACTTCTTGAGCTCTTCCTCGTTGAACCGAAAGTCGGGCGCCTGGAGTGCGACGTGGCGTGGTCTCGCCCCCGCGATTATCGTCGCTGGAACGTAGTTTTCGTAGAAAGGCTCGGGTATTATCACCTCCTCCCCAGGGTCCGTGACGGCGATGATAGAGCCCGTCATGGCCTCGGTCGAGCCGCACGTTACGGTGATGTCTGTCTCCGGGTTCGCTTCAATCCCGTTGAAGCGCCTGGCTTTCTCCACGATGGCGTCACGGAGTTCAACCGAGCCCCAAGTGATCTCATACTGGTTAAGGTCCTCACGAATTGCCTTGATGGCGGCCGACTTGATTCTTGGAGGTGCCTCGAAGTCGGGCATTCCCTGAGCGAGGTTAATCGCCCCGTACTGCTTAGCGAGCCTGGTCATCTGCCGGATGACTGACTCCGTGAAATACTGGGCCTTCTTTGAGACTCGCGCCCGAACCGCTTTGGCTTGCAACAGTGCTGACCTGCTCCTCCAAGTGAAGGCGACGTAATTAACTTACGCCCGGCGGCGCGCTACCGCCGTCGTTCTTCGCGCTGTTTGGCTCCCTCGGTATCGACTTCCTTCCGCTACCGAAGGGAGGGAAATCGGAAAGAGGGCACCCCAGAGGCTCGGATTGAGCTCCCGATCACTGAAGGCAGAGAGGACAAAATCGGGTCTAAGATAAAAGCTGGAAGCCCAAAGGGATCGTGCGATGAATCGCGCTCATCCGACCGCACACCGCGGAATCAGCAAGGCCTTCACGGTCACGGTCCTCGTGATCATCGTATTGGCTGGACTGGCCCTCGCCCTGATAACGCAGACCAAGATGACGGGGACTGCCACGCTGAACGACCTCATCGCGGGCAAATTTCCCACCGCACTAGACAAGGCAGGTACCGGGGGCGTAACGGTAACAGTTACCGACTTGCGAGTAATTTACGTCCGAACGGAGAGCGACGGTGATTGGCATGTTGCAGTGACAGACGGGGTAATCCCGGTCTTCATCACGGAGATAACACCCTCGTATCAGGCAAAGCTGGGGCAGCCTCAACCGGGGTCCGTCATCCAGGAGACGGGAATCGCGTATTGCGATACCGTTCACGAAACGGAGAGCTGGCACGGCAACACGTGTTGGGAGATCCATCCTGTCACTTCGTGGGACGTAATTGGGAGAAGCACCATGACCGTGACTACCAAGGTCAACGGAGGCTTGCAGGCCGGCATTTCTTACGCCCAAGACCCAATCCAACGCGGCTCAGCTCAAGCGATCACAATCCAGGCGCTAGATTCGGATGGGGCCTTGGTCGGCGCAATCGTCTCAGTTGTGGTTGACTACGCCTCTGGTTCCACCTCACACACCTTCTCCTGCACGACGTCTTCCTCCGGTTCTTGTTCCGTCACCTGGACGATCGGCAGCACGTCGACGCCAGGAACCTTCCAGGTCATAGTCGACGTAGAAGGAGCAGAGTTTCTCTCAACCTTCACCGTAACGGCTTGAGAGATCGATCGAACGGTCATATTATTTCCCCGCATCTGTCGCCCGACTTCCATTCGCCCTCCGCGCTGCGATGTAACCCGGAAGTCAGCTTGAGCAAGAGTTAAGACCACTGAGTATTCGATTTCTTAGGATATCAGTGCGGGCCAAGCTCGGAAGGGTACGTGACCTTTGGCGCTATCCTGTGATGGGTCTTCAGGGGGAGAGACTGCAGACGGCTGAGATCCGCGAGGCAGGAGTCGTCGGCGACCACCGTTATGTCTTCAAAGATTCCAAAGCTGGCCGCGTGATCGACCCCGTGACATACGCGCACCGCTGGGGGGAGACGCTGGCTTTCCCGAGCATGCTGGACCTGAGGGCTCGGTTCGCTCCGGGGGATTCTACGCGGCTCGACATTATCACTCCCGACGGGCGGGTCTTGTCATCCGGCGACCCAGACTTCCAGACGCGAATAGGGGAGACGCTGGGGCTTCCCGTCAAGCTTATGGAGTTCCCACAGGTCGCGGAAACCAGACAAAGAGCGGGTCGGGCGCTTCATCTGATAACGACCGCCTCGCTCGATAGCATGAAAAACCTCTATGCCGAAGGTGACTTCGACCCAAGGAGGTTCCGCCCAAACATCGTCGTGAGTTCGCGGCCGGAGAGGAATGGCTTCGCCGAGGAGTCCTGGGTAGGCGAAACGATACGGATTGGTCCCGAGCTCGTGCTCAGAGTCGAGAAGACAAAGTTGGTGACGAACTCGAATCGTCTCCCGCCGAGATTGATGAGCTTCAGCAACCACTCGGCACCACAGGCCCTCTCTCAAGGAACGTCAGCGGTTGAGACTAGGTTCAGCCAAGTGGGACGCCTCGCTGGGTGGAAACCGGTGTCGCGAAAAAGAGACTCGCGATTTCTCCTCGACAAGGGAGATGATTGATCAGTCTCTTCAGGGACAGCCTGCGTTACTTCTCACGGAAGAGAGTTCGAGACTAGATTTGACGAAGGGCAGGGCGTAACGACCATCAATGAGGTGTTCCCCGCAACGACAAGCAGGTCTCCTCCTCCCACTTCATCTCGCTGTCTCCTCAGTTCTCTCTCCAGCTCACTCGACGCCTGCTGGCAGACGCTGCAAACGCCATCCAAGAGTACCAGCTCTTTGTGCTCCTCCAGGTGGTACTGAGCGGCGGGCAGCGAGCGGCCGAGGAACTTTGCGATGCTCCTGATGCTCAGGATTTGAGTGTCCCGGGGATACGGTCCGTGCGTGGAAACCGCAAAGAAGTGCTCGTCATACTCAGTCTCGATCAGGTTTCTTGACATATCGGCGAGGGCAAGCCTCCAGTGGAACCTTTTCACTATCTTGGCCATCACTTCGGGCGGAATCATGATCTTCAATGGAAGGTATTCTTATGATTTGACCACTCGAAGTTTAGGCTTCTGGGGAATCTCTGAAGGTCTTGAGCATGCGGTTTGGATTTCGGCAAAAGTTGGATTGGAGCAGCCGGATCGCCGAGACGGATGGATTGGAGGTTGGTTCCCTATCATCCGAGCGAGAGTAACACTAGAGCCGATTGGCCAAGCCAAGGTTGTACTACGTTGACGGTCTAAGGCACTCTGGGCGGTGTTGGCCCGCATCGGGGCGCGGGAACTAAGGTTGCCGAGGGGATACCGCGATAAAAGTCCCGGAGTAGGTCAAGAGGTCGAAACCTTTCGAGAAGTTCAGCGTCTCCGACCTGGTGCGACTTATGGGGGGCCGACAGCAAAGGCAGCGGGCAGATGGAGCTCTTCGAAAGAACCAACGCCTTTCTGAACCTCTGTCAGAGGGTTACCTCTCGTCCGACCCCCAGAGACTTCGCCTTGGCGTACGCGGCGGCCGCCGTTGAGACGTCCTCGATGGCCAGCCCCACAGAC
>VBPK01000041.1 GCA_005877225.1 Nitrososphaerota archaeon | reverse complement strand
CGTCTCCAATCGCTTCCCGAGAGTTAGTTAGTCTGATTTGCTGAAAATGCTACCGAGATGCTTGTTTGCGTGGTGCTGGCAACGTCATACTCCGCCGTCGCTTGGTCTTGGTCAACGCCACCAGTGTCCAGAATATGTCCAATCAAAGTGAATCCAGCGCCACTAGATTCAGTGATGGGCAGCACCTCTCCTTCAGATCTTAAAACTACAACATTGGCGTTGCTCGTGGAGAACCCGCTTGCGGTTGGCACACCAGAGTCGTAGATGAGGCACCTTCCGGTAGTGCGGCATTAGTATCCCAAGATGTGGCAGTGTTGCGCCAGAAACACCAAGTGCCGCGATTGATGCGTCATCGGTAGCGCCGGTGAGCGTCACGGTAATCGCCGTTGAAGAGAGTGGGATGCGGCGATGGCCACACTTCCGTATCCGTGTAAAGGGGGACGCGATTGACACGGACGACCTCTTTACGAAGGTCAATCCGGTGGCAGTCACGCGCTCACTGTTCGTATTATGGGGTTGGGCTGATTTTCGTTGTTTACCAAGACTATGATTACGTCATTCGAATCGGTCGTGGACGGGGTGATGGGGCCGGAGCTTGTGACCGTAGGACAGGGAGACGAGTGGGTCGCTCCGCCGAAACAACCAGCAACAGAGCCGTCGAGAGCAGGGCCTTGGTCTGGTTGTTCGTGAGGTGATCGGAACGTAATTCGCAAAAGCATTGACTGAAGTGCTATTGGAACTTTGGAAATGATTAGAAGGAAGAGAACCATAACGGTCTTTTGGCGCTCTACGCACCAAAGTCCCTCCCGACGCTTAATCCCGCGAGCGCAAAGGCACTAGAAACTAGGCTGAATCTTACTTGCCTTGCTGCAAAAAAATTGCTCTTTGAAACGTGAAAAGAAAGAGAAGGGAGAGCAGAGCCACACTTATGGCAGCTCTGCTGCTTTCTGCGAGTGCATTCGCCTCTACACGGTGACTGTCCAAGTGACCGCGAGCGTGTCGCCTGAGATCATGTTGGTGGCTGAGAAGGTGTTCTCAAAGACCATGGTGCCGCTTGAGGCCTTTGTGAATATGCCCGATGCTTGTACGTTAGTGAAGGTTCCACTGGCGGTGAACGTCTTCGCCAACGTATACGTGGATGTCGCAGCGTTGAGCGTGTCGTTGGTGGGTGTGAATGTTCCTGTAGCCCTTTGTAGACCGTTTGTGGTGATCTCGCCGCTTAGCGTGCATGCCGATGAACCACTGGCGCAATCAAGCACTGCCGGCGTGATGGCGGTTTGTGTCAGAGCTATTTGGTTAGCCAGTGTGGAGCACAACGTCTTGCTCCTGGACATCGAACACATGAGCCAGTCTATCCCTCCGGCGGTGATCAGGTTGTGAGATGCGGTCCTATAGCTGAATCCGCAGACAGTCGACCCGTAACCCAGCGCGACCTGCTCTGGGGTGGCCGTCTGACAGGCGTACCCGACGGGCTTCCAGCCATTCGCTATGAGCGTCCGATCAGCCGTTGTCTGTCCTACCTTGAAGAGGTTGTAGGCGACGTTGGGAGCGGGCGGTTGAGCCGGCAATAGAAGGATGCCCCCCGCGATTGCCGTCATGGCAACTGCGTAGATGGCGATTATTTTGGTGGGGAGGAAAGGCGACCCTGAAAATCCTATTTTCATATTTTCTTTTCACCTCCCCTCAGCTTTCTTGCGATGCTGACGAGCAGGAAGGGGGCAGTGAAGCCTGCCAGTATCAGGTTTGCGAGGAAACCGACGGCGATGTAGGCATCGATGCTCGCGGTCGAGAACTGACCGGCGGCGAAGACCGCGAACCAGATTGCGCCGAAGAGACCCCAGAGTCTGGTCAGGATGGTCCGCATCGACAACTGGTAGGTTAGCCTTCCCCAAGTCGTGAGACCCAGGATGCCGATGTAGGCGAATGAAATCGCGTGATAGGGGATTATCGAGCCGACGACCGTGTTGTAGATGGGGATTCCCAAGAAGTAATTCGTCGAGATGATGCCGAGCTGGTCTGATGGCTTGACGACCTCGAAGAGACCGATGCCGCTCCCCGACACGACGGACTGCTGCGCGGCGGCGGCCAGGCTCGCAAGGAAATCGGATGTGAACCAGAACTTCCACATGGCCAGGTACATTGCTACAAGAGGCACAACCACGAGGAGGGTAATGGCGATGTTGCGTGTGGTTCGGGACTCACCCGCCCCTGCGGGGCCGGTCGGGAGGGCGAGGATTCTCCCACCGTGCATTTCGTTCTCGATTTGGTTCAACTTTTGCTTCTCAACTCCTAGTGTGTGAAGGTCCAGTTGATGGTGATCTGGTCGTTCGGCGCCACGCTCGCAGTGTTGCTGAGGACGTCCTCCGCGAAGAGGCTGCCTCCTGACGCTGCATCGAACATGCAGACCTTTGTGATTGTGACCGGTGTGGTACCGGTGTTGGTGAAGGTGTAGGATATCTTGTGAGAGTTGGTCGTTACCGGGGAGAAGGTCCCTAGCGACCTGCCAAGCCCGTTCGTCGCCAGCTCGCTCGCACAGGTCAGGTCGGTCGGGGATGTGACTGACGCATCTGTCGAGAGTGCTATGTACACACCGCCGCTGGCGCAGGCCGGCGCGCTTGTCGCGCCCCTCGCTGTGCACGCGGAGATGATGGCTTCGCCTGTGTTCGTTATCGTGTTGTGCTGGAGGGTGTCATAGACGAGCATGCCATTGTGAACCACCAAGACCTGAACGATTCCGATCCAGCTGGGAGCCTTGTTGCCGCCTCCCTGTACTTCCGCATAGTTGTACGTATCCGAGACGCTTACGACGTTCCCTCCCCCGTTCGAAGGCTTCGTCGCCACCGAGTACGCAAAAACAGTAGTCGCGAGGAGCACGATCAAACCTATCATCCTCCAGCCTCCCACAGCCCCTCTCGTCACCAAACACTCATCGACTCCCTGTCCCTTCGCTCCTTTGTTGACTTCGCGTTTCTTTCAGGCTTAACGATTATGGAAGTGAAATTCATCACTCGAATCTGGATTCGAACCACGCCGGGAAAAGTTAAGCAATTTTGACGTTATAGTGAAAATCTTACCGAAACTTCTGTTATTGGGTTAGATGGAAAATGCCTCTAACGCTTCTCCGCTGACTTGTTTCGTTCAGCTGCCATACTGCCTTCAGCCGTAAGCTCCTCGTCGATGACATCAAGCGCGTTTTCGATGAATTTCTTGAGCATGGCCATGTGTCGAGCCCTCCTCGGGACTGTCAATTCTATCTGGTCGACAGGCGAGAGGAAGATAATTTGACCCGACGATTCGCTCGGCGGGGGGAGATAGGCCGGCTCGGCGCCTTAGGAGCTGGCTCGCTCGGCGGGGGGGAGATAGGCCGGCTAGGCGCCTTAGGACCTGGCTCGCTCGGCGGGGGGGAGATAGGCCGGCTAGGCGCCTTAGGAACTGACGGAGTCTGAGTCACCAATTGATTCGTAGCGGACATTTTGACCT
>VBPK01000040.1 GCA_005877225.1 Nitrososphaerota archaeon | reverse complement strand
CTGCCTTCCTCCTGACTTCCTTCGTCGGAATCGGGAGGCGTGGCAGAGAGGAGGTTCCGCAGGCCGTGAATCAGGACGGGCTGGCGAGGTGGCTGCAACTGGAGGGGAGCTACCACGATAAGAGTCTGGGTAAGGACGTCAACTACAAGCTCACGAGACCCGCTCTTGGTGGGGCCGGCATGTTCGTGGCGGGGATTGCCGCCGGGATGCTAGGGATAGGTGCAGGAGCGTTCAAGGTCTCGATTCATGAATTGATACTCAAGATGCCATCTAAGGTCTCGACCACCACGAGCAGCTTCATCATAGGGATGACCGCGTTGGCGGGGGCGAGCGTCTACTTCTTCTCGGGTTTGCTCTATCTGGACTTGGCAGCCCCCATGATGATCGGGACGACACTCGGGGCCTTCCTGGGAGGGAGGAGCTTGAACAGGATTAGGAGTTCAACACTCCACCGCCTCTTTCTTGTAGTCGTTCTCCTCGTCATGGTCGAGATGCTCTACAAGGGGGTAACAGCATGAGGGTCCGGGGACGCGACCTGGAGACGATAATCAGCTACATCCTGACGATTGGTGTCCTGGTTAGCCTCGCGGTCGAGGCCGTGGGGCTGGGATACTACTACGCCACAACCGAGTCCCTGCAGGTCGATTTCACCAGCAGATGGCAGACGAGCGGGAACGACTTCTTCGCCTACGCCTGGGGGACGCTGCTCTCCCTCGGGGAGGGGGCTACCCCCCTGAGTCTTATCGCGCTCGGAATCGTCCTCCTCATGGTCACACCTTACCTCAGGGTCCTCGCTTCGGTAGTCTACTTCACGGTCGAGAGAAACCCGAAGTATGCCTTGATATCTCTCTTCGTCCTTTCTGTTCTGACTATTAGCCTGAAGGCCCATTAGTCAAAGGATCTCGATCGAGCCCTGGGAGAAGCCGCTCTCGACGAGGATTTTAGCGGCGTTCTCTCTGTGGTCTCCCTGAAGAAGAATTATTCCGTCCTTGACGGTCCCGCCGGCGGCCAGCCCCTTCTTCATCTTCCTGGCCAGCTCGTGAAGGTCTCTTTCAGACATCTTCAGACCCTCCACCACGGTGGTTGGCTTCCCGAAGCGGCGCATCTCCATACGTATCTTGACACGAGCTTCTTCCCGGTCGAGTTCTGCGAGGATATCCTCGAAGCCCTCCTCGATGTCTTTACCGCTCACTGTTAGGTTGAGGATTGGTTTCACACCCTAATTAGTTTTCTATAATACTGCTTAAAACCAGCACGCTTCCCTGAGAGAGAGGGCCTGTAGCTCAGAGCGTGGATTGCGAGCAATTCGGTTAGAGCGTCCGGCTCATAACCCCCTCGCGGGAGACCGGACGGTCGGGAGTTCGAATCTCCCCAGGCCCACCCCGGGTTCAACCCCTACCCATAGCCTTGACGAACTCCTGGTAGGCGACCTTCACCTCGTCGACCGCCCCTTCGTCCTCGAGGGTCGTGATGTCGCCGAGCTGACTCCCAGAGGCGACGGCCTTGATCAACCGCCTCATTATCTTCCCGCTCCTTGTCTTGGGGAGTCTCGTGACGAAGAAGACGTCCGAGGGCTCCGCGATGGCGCCGAACCTCTCCCTGACCCATCTCCTCAACTCCGCGGTGAGTTCGGGGGTGGGATGACGCCCCTCCTTCAGCACCGCGAAGGCTATCGGAGACTCTCCCTTCACGGGGTCGGGACGGGCGACGACGGCCGCCTCCGCGACGGCTGGGTGGGAGACGAGTGCCGACTCGAGTTCGTAAGTCCCAATCCTGTGACCCGCGACCTTTAGCACTTCGTCAGCCCTCCCGGCGACCCAGATGTATCCATCCACATCCTTGACGGCGTAGTCTCCCGCGTAGAAGTACCCCTTACCCGGAAACTTCTCGAAGTAAACACTCGCGTATCGCTCCGGGTCTCCCCACATTCCTGTCGGGGGAGATGGCATTCCGGGGAAGGGCTTCTTGATCACCAGGAATCCCTTCTTTCCTTGGGGAACAGGGTCCCCCGCCTCATCGACGACGTCTGCATCGATGCCAGGGAGAGGCGGGCCGTTGGCGCCCGGCTTCAGGGGCACAAGCTTCGTTCCCGGCGCGTAGCTGATCATGATCCCCCCAGTCTCCGTCATCCACCACGTGGAGCCGACTGGACACCTCTTCCCGCCGACGTGCTCGAAGAGCCAGTACCACGCCGAGGGGTTAATCGGTTCGCCGACGCTGTGAATCAGCCTCAGTGTCGAGAGGTCGTGCTTCTTCACGGGGTCGTTGCCGAACTTCATGAGCATTCTCGTGGCGGTGGGCGTAGTGTAGAAGACGGTCACGCCGTATCTCTCGACTATCGACCACCACGTGTCGGGGGCGGGATAGTCGGGCGTCCCCTCGAACATCATCGTGGTGGCGCCCTCGATCAAAGGCCCAAAGACGATGTAGCTGTGGCCGGTCACCCAGCCTATATCGGCGGTGCAGTAGTAGACGTCCTCGTCCTTGATGTCGAATACCTCCTTCATCGTCGTGTGCAGGAGCACAGCGTACCCTCCGTGGTCGTGGATTATCCCCTTCGGGCCACCCGTCGTCCCCGAGGTGTACAGGACGTACAGGGGATAGTCGCTCTCCAGTCGTTCCGGCTCCACACCGGATGTGGGGGGTACCGCCGAGAGCAGGTCGTGCAGCCAGACGTCCCTCCCCTCACGCATCTTCACTTCGAGGCCCACCCGCCTCACGACGACCATGTTCTGGATTATCCCGGAGGAGGAGGCGGCCTGGTCGGCGGTCTCCTTCAGCCTCAGCACCTTCCCTCTCCGGTAGAAGCCATCCGCGGTGATCAGAACCTTCGCCTCGAGGTCCTTTATCCTCAGGGCCAGGTTGTCGGCGCTGAAGCCGCTGAAGACGGCGCTGAATATGACGCCCAGCCTAGCGAGTGCGAGCAGGATTATCGGCAGCTCAGGGATCATCGGCATGTAGATGGCGGCCCTGTCCCCGCGCACCAGACCGAGTTTACTTCGGAGGGCGAAAGCGACGCGATTGACTTCCCTCCACAGGTCGTAGTAGGTGTACTTCCTCACCTCCCTGGGGTTGCCCACCTCGTCACGCGGCTCTCCCTCCCAGATGAGAGCAACCTTGTTCTTCCTCGAGCCCCTCACGTGCCTGTCAAGGCAGAGGTGAGAGATGTTGGTCTTCGCGCCCGGGAACCACCTCGTTACGTAAGGATGCTCTCCATCTTCGAGGACGGCCGTCCAAGGCTGGAACCACTCCAGCTCCCTCGCGGCATTCGCCCAGAACTCCCGGAAGTTCTCGACAGTGCCTATCAGGTATCTCTGGTAATCTTTGATCGTCGTCGCTCTCCTGCCCCAATTCGGAAGCTCGATCCTCTCTTCAAAGGGCAGCGCCTCACCGACGAAGGTGACCTCTTCCATCTGCCCTCACGTCGCCGCCTTCCGATATAAGAGTGACACCACGAAGGGAGACGAGATGCTACCGGCTGTGGTCGCCTCGCCGGCTCGAAGCGTCTGACCTTTCCTTCAGGTCTGGGAGAGTACTGAAGTGCTCGTGAACGATCTTCCACCCGTTCGGAAAACTCGAGAGGACCATCGTGACCCTCGACTTCGAACCGACGGACCTCCCCTCGAAGGAGTAGTCGTTCACGAAGATTCCCTTGTAGGTCAGGTAGAAGGTTGCGATGGCGACGTTATCGATGAGGTCGACCCTCAACTCCTCCACCTTGTAGTCGTAGTCTGAGATGTTGGCGAAAGCCGCCTGCTCGTAGACGAAGGCCTCATCGGAGTCCTGCCTGGTGTATGGAGGATTCTCGTCGAACTTGGAGAAGTCCCGAGGAGCGTGGAACTCTCCGAGCGCGCTCAGGTCCTTGTTCTTT
>VBPK01000039.1 GCA_005877225.1 Nitrososphaerota archaeon | reverse complement strand
CGCATCGCCTGCAGCCTCATCCTCATGAGGGAGGTATTGAGATAGGCTCTTCACTGCAAAGATTAATATCGCTGGCACAAAGCGAGGGCCGTTCCTGAAGTGTTATGTTTCAACTTGTGAGTCTAGCGGATGTTGTAAGGGTGCCTCCGGACAAGTTCGGGTCGCCTCTCGAAGACGTGTCGCTCGACCTCCTGAAGCTGAAGTACGAAAGCACGATCAACCCGGAACACGGATACCTCATCCTCGTGACGAAGGTGGAAGTCGACCGGGTCGGGAAGATAATAGCGGGAGACGGAGCCACCTACCACAAGGTGAGGTTCGAAGTCCTGACCTTCTATCCCCTGAAGCAGGAGCTCGTAGAGGGGGAGATAGTCGAGGTGACTGACTTCGGGGCGTTCGTCAGGATAGGACCGGCCGACGCACTTCTCCACCTCAGCCAGATAATGGACGACTATCTCACGAGCGACGTGAAGTCCGGGATCATCACCGCCTCTCAGAGCAAGAAGACGCTGAGGGTTGGCTCGAAGGTGAGGGTGAGGATAACGGCGGTCAGCCTGGGACACGGCATCTCGATGGGGAAGATAGGTGTGACTTGCAGGCAGCCTTACCTGGGTGCTCTCGAATGGATCGAAGACGACATAGCGAAGGCGCAGAAGCAGGCGAAGGCAGAGGCCAGGGCCGTCTAGCGAGGGGGGAGTGAGATGAAGGAGATGGCCTGCAGGAGGTGCAGAACACTGACGAACGAGAAGGTCTGCCCCAACTGCGGCAGCACCGAGTTCAGCAACGAGTGGTCGGGGCTGATAATCGTGCTTAACCCTGCGAAGTCGCAGGTCGCGAAGACCCTAGCGATCACAAAGCCGGGCAGGTACGCCCTCAAGGTAAGCTAGGGGGGCGCCCCATGCCTCTCAAGGAATATCGGCTTCCAAGTTCTCTCAGAGAGAGGCTGGCCAAGCCGATCGGGAAGCTCTTCAGGGATGAGGAGACGAAGGGGCGAGCCTTCAGGTCGGAGCTCGAGAAGGCCAGCTTCGTAATCACGGTCGGGGACAGGGTCACCGAGAGGATCGCTGAGCTGGGGAGAATCCCGGAGGTGCAGGTCGTCGATGGAAGGGAGAGGAGGGTGGAGAGAAGAATGCCGGACGTGCACTACAGTAGATTGATCAGGGTGTTGAACCCCGCGGGCACGATAACCAACGAGGCTCTCGACGGGATCGCCCAAGCGGTAAAGGAGAGGGACGGGTCTGTGAGGGTCGTCGTCGAGGGTGAGGAGGACCTCCTCGTGATCGCGGCAGTAGCCGCGGCACCCATCGGCTCGAATATTTACTACGGGCAGCCTCTCGTGGGAGTGGTCCTCGTCAGAGTGGACAGGGCCGCCAAGAGACGTAACCGAGAGATCTTGAAAGAGATGGGCGTCCCGGAGTCAGGTTAATATCGTTGGCCGACAAGGAGGAGAAGGATTGGAAATAAGAAAGAAGACAGAGTCGAAGCTGCTCGACAGGGTGGAGCTCGAGGTGTTCATTCCGGAGAAGGCGGGGAAGCTCTCCAGGAGTGAGGCGGTCGGGATGGTCGCGGACGAGATGAAGGTCGGAAGGGAGAGGGTAGGGCTGATAACCCTGAAGCAGCAGGCTGGTACGAGGGATATTGTGGGCAGCTTCGGGGTCTACGGCTCCGAGGAAGCTATGAGGAGGACTCACCCCCACCATCTTTCCGTGAGGCTAATGACAAAGGAGGAGAGGGAGAAGTTGAAGCAGGCGAAGAAGAAGGCGAAGACTCCGACGACCGAGGCGAAGTAGGGTGTCCAAGCAGCAGCCGGCTCCCGCCCCCCCTCCTCCGGCCAAGACGCCGACCCCGGCCCCGGCAGCGCCGGCTCCCGCAGGGGCGGAGGAGAAGAAGCCCGAAAAGAAGGAGAAGCCGAAGGCCCCCAAGAGGCGGATTCAGGTCTGGAAGCTCTACAAACTCGAGGGTGACAAAGTGACGCGCCTGAGGCGGGAGTGCCCCAGGTGCGGGAGAGGCTACTTCATGGCGGAACACAAGAACAGGCTCTCCTGCGGCAACTGCGGCTACACCATGTACACGAAGTCCTAAGAGTACTCGCGCAGAAGGTTCCTGATCAAGAGGGTCATGCTCGGCGCCAGGAACGGCTGAAAGGGAGCGACGTACCTCAGCTTTCTCGCGGTGGCGATCGCTCGGCTCCCGTTCTCATTCCTATAGGCCTCGAGGAACGTTCTTGCGACGCGCTCCATCCCTTCAGCCCTGAGGGATAGCTTTGCGGTGTAGTATAGAAACTCCGCGATGTCCCAGGCGGCCTCCCCGCTCTCGACGGCCTGCTCGAGGTCGGTCAGGAAGACTTCTCCACCGCGGATGATCACGTTTGATGCCTTCGTGTCGCCGAGGGTGAAGCCGCCCCTGTGGATCTTGGCGATTGCTTCTGCATAGCTCTTGATGAATGTGGCGTCGTCGGACCACCCTCGCAGAAGTCTGTGGATCACCCTCGAGAGGGGTTCACCCTCGACGTACTCCTTGACGAGTATCCTCTCGTCGGGAGCCACCCCGATGACCCGAGGTGTCTTCACACCCAGCTCCCTCAGTCTTCGCGAGGCGTGGTACTCCCGGTGCAGCCTCGAGAGTGGGGAGAGACTGAACTTTCTCGCGCTCAGGGCCCAAATTCCGAGGAGGGCCCACTTCAGTGAGCGTACGTCGGAGAAGTGCTTGACGAGGATTTTGGTCTCCCTACTCCCCTCCGATAGGGTTACGATACGCGCGGTGGCGGAGAGGTCCCCCGCCTGGCTCTCCTTGACCTTGAAGCCGTCATTCATCCCGCTCAGCTTCGCCACCCCATCGTAGACGCTCGAGCCGTCTTCGAAGAGGGCCCCGTCGTCCAACTTCAGGAGGCTCCTCGGCCGCTCGAGTTCCCGCGGAAGTTCAGGTCTCTCCCTCATCCTCTTGAGCTTGGAGAGCGCCTCCTTCTTGAAGACTCCAAGCCCGACTCTCCCGGCGTAGCCGTGGACCGCATACTGGGTCACGCCCCTCGTCGTCATCGAGAAGAGGGAGAGTGCCTTCGAAAAGGCGTCTCCCCTCAGCTTCACCGAGCTGATCCTGATCGAGCTGTCGTCTATCGAGAGGTAGCTTCTGGACCCAATCCAATGGGCGGCCTCCCTGAACCCCCTCACTGCGAACTCTCTGTTCTCCTCCCCGCTCTTCCCCGAGTAGGTCTGCGCGTAGCTGTAAAGGGCGGGGGGATAGACGAGGGCCCTCTTGCGGAGCTTATCGAAGAGGAAGTAGTCGTATGGAACGGCGAGGTCTTGACTGAACTCCCCGTAGTCGGAGGCAAGCTCGTAGAGCTCTTCCGAGATCACGCGCCTCTTGTACTGGACCTCGAGATGGTTGAGTAACTCGGCCCCGGTGATCGGCTCGTAGATGTTTAGAAGCCTCCCGATGACGAACTCCCCCAGCGCCGCCTCCTTCGCGTCGCCCACGAGCAGCTCTTCGTCGACAATCAGCGCTGAGGCCGGAACCGCTGCCTCGAGGTACCTGTACCTGACGCCCCCGCGGAACTTCTTGACGACGATGATCACGTCGTAGTCGGAGTCATCTCTCGCGTAGCCGGCGACCGTCGAACCGTATGCACAGACAGCCGCGACCTT
>VBPK01000038.1 GCA_005877225.1 Nitrososphaerota archaeon | reverse complement strand
CCATCACAGGGAAGCCGATCTCTCTCGCGGCGGCCTGGGCCTCCTCCACAGTGTTGGCACCCCAGCTCTTCGGAATCGGGAGGCCCTTCTCTATCATCAGTTGTCTGAACTTGATTCTATTGTCTGCCGCCTCGATAGCAGCGGTTCCGGTCCCAAGGACCTTAACCTTGTGCTTCGACAGGACGCCTTTTTCGTTGAGGTCCATTCCTGCGTTTAAGGCGGTCTGTCCCCCGAAGCCTAGCAGTATGCCATCGGGTCTCTCCCGCTCGATCACCTTCTCGAGGAACTGGGACTCGATTGGCACGAAGTATGCACGGTCGACAAACCTGGAGTCCGATTGGATTGTTGCGATGTTCGGGTTGACGAGTACGACCCTGATGCCCTCCTCTCTGAGCGCCTTGATGGCCTGAGCCCCCGAATAGTCGAACTCACCGGCTTCGCCAATCTTGATCGCACCGGAGCCGAGGACCAGTACCTTCTCTATGCCTTTCCGCTTTGGAATTCTCTCGCCGCCTTCGCGAAATCATCGAACAGGAAGCCAGTCTCGTAAGGACCCGGGGAGGCCTCGGGATGGAACTGCACGCCGAACACCTTCTTTCGCTTGTGACGAATCCCCTCTACCGTCCTGTCGTTCAGATTTACGAAACTGACCTCGAAGTCTTCGAGAGACTTCTCATCGACTGTGTACCCGTGGTTCTGGGTTGTGATGTAGACCCTCCCTGTCCTGACGTCGCCGCAAGGGTGGTTCTGCGCCCTGTGCCCGAACTTCAGTTTGTAAGTCTCTCCTCCGGTTGAGAGGGCGAGGACCTGTGCCCCCAAGCAGATCCCGAATATTGGGAGGTCAGTCTCAAGAAGGGACCGGACAGACTCGATGGTAGGGGTGCACTTCCTAGGGTCGCCGGGTCCATTCGAAACCACGACCCCCGCCGGCTCAAGCGCAAGGATCTTTCGAGCTGGCGTATCATAGGGTACCTGCACCACGTTGAGCCTCTGAGCAAGCAGGTTGCGCAGGATGCCGAGCTTGGTCCCACAGTCTATCACAACGACCCTCGGCTCTCCCCCAGCATTGTACTCCCTCTCTTCGCGGATGCTCACCCTGCCGACGAGGTCCAGAGCGTTGGGGTCTTCAATCGACTCGGCGCGCTTCCTTAGCTGTTCAAGACTCGAGCTGCTTCCGACGCTGAGCTGTCCGAGCATCGTACCTCGGGTTCTGATCATCTTGGTCAGTTCGCGGGTGTCGATTCCGGCAATCCCGGGAACCCCGTTGTCTGCAAGCCATTCCGAGAGGGACTCGCGGGACGACCAGTGCGAGGGAGATTCCAACTCGGAGATTACGTAACCGGAGACCTGAACCGCTTCGGACTCGAAATGGAGCGGGACCCCGAAGGGGTCGGAGATTTCTGGGTTTGCGACGCCGTAATTCCCGACCAGAGGCCACGTCTGGACGAGTATCTGCCCAAAGTAGGAGGCGTCGGTGAGAGACTCGGGGTACCCGACCATGCCGGTGTTGAAGACTACTTCGCCAGTGATTGTCCTTTCGGCCCCGAATCCCTTGCCGAGAAGAATGGTGCCATCCTCAAGAATCAGAGCGGCGTCTTTTTCCGAGCTTGGCACCTTCGATCCGGAAATGGAAGGCTCCCAGATTCAGAATTTAAGGCTGTGTCCTAACAAGTTAACAAACCATTTTCTACAAACGCAGACAAAGATGCCTGGATTTTGGAGGAGCGCTTTGGGGAGGAGAATGCGTAGTGGCAGAAGTTTAGAAACTTAACCCGTGGGCTTCCAGCGACGGGTTCTTTACTTGTTCCGACGGGCGCGTGTTTTCTTGGTCGAACGCAGCACCAGTTTTAGCAAGGGTTCGCTAATCTCAAAGGCGTCACGCATGGATATCATCCCCAACGCCCTACCATCTCTGTCGACGACAGGAAGATGTCTGACTCCCGCTTTTCGCATCTTCTCGATCGCCGTCGCGATGCCCTCCCTCGGGCTGGCCCTTAGATGCGTCCGCGACATTATGCTGGAGACTGGGATTCCCTTACCAGTCATCAACTTGCTCACGGAGAAGACTACATCCTTTTCAGTGACTATTCCACGCATTATCTCGCCCTTATCGACAACGATCACGCTACCGACGTTCTTCTCCCACATGAGTTTGGCGGCATCGTCAATCGTCGTCTCCTCAGTGACGGTCACGGGTGGAACCTCCACAATGTCCGCCACGCGCATGCTGACCTCTGTCTTCTTCTTCGGCAAATTGCCGAAGCCGCGAATAGGCCAATGTAATAACTCTTCAGTGCCCGACACGCCCCATGCCGAGTGATGCGACCCAGACGAACCACTGCGCCCGGTGGTGAGGCTCGTTGGTCGGGGAACGCTCTTGAGCTGAAAGGTAACCGACTATCTCAGCTCTGAGTTGAAGCCCTGAACCAAAGTCATAATAAGTCCGCGGGAATTTCCTCATTTCCGTAGAGGCTTCGCTTTGCCTCGTCGAATTCGGTCCAGAAGTGGGATGCGTAGACCCGTCTTTCTCATAGCGGTGGTTATTGCGTTGGCGTTGGGGGCGGGATACCTCGCGTTCTCGGGAACCCTGAGTCAGAGTAACACTACAAACGGATCAGGTTTGGGTCCACTATCTATCAACTCTGCGACTCCAGTCCTTGGGTCTGCGAACGCGCCCGTGGCCATCTTCGAATTTGGAGATTTCCAGTGCACCTATTGTCACCAGTGGTTCCTGAACACGGAACCGCAAATCATTCAAGACCTTGTCAACACGGGCAAGACGAAGCTCGTCTGGAAAGACTTCGACTATTACGGACCGGATTCAACTTCGGCTTCGGAGGCAGCATACGCGGCGGGAGAGCAGGGCAAGTTTTGGCAGTTCTATGACTACCTCTACTCTCATCAGGGAACCCCGAACAGTGGTTGGGCGAGCAGAGCGAACCTGGTGACCTTCGCCCAGAACCTAGGTCTCAACATGACGCAGTTTAACCTCTCCTTCAGCAGTGGTAAGTACGACTCTCTGATTAAGAGCAACTTCGCTGACGGGCAGAAGCTCGGAGCTAGTGGGACTCCGACGTTCGTAGTTCTGGGCCCGAATGGCAAGACGGTTCAGTTAGTCGGAGCGCAGCCGTACTCGGCGTTCGAGACGGCTGTTAACTCGGTTGCGGGAGGGTAGAAGTGTATGAGCCCTCAGGTCCTTGACGCATTGCGAAGGCCAGTTTACGCCTCAGCGGCGCTAGGCATTTCTGCAGTTTTCGGGACACTTTTTCTGTACCTCAATCAGTTCCTCTTCTTCGCACCGTATTTTGTTTTTTTCGTTCCCTCCGAGGGACTCGAGCTGTTCACGCTCGATGTCGTATTGTCAGCCCTTTCGGGCGTTGTGATTGCGCTCTCTATCTTTCAGATACGATATATCCCACGCCTTTCGATGGGTCGGGCAAGGGCCGGTTTCGGCGGAATCGCGATCGCTTTTATTGCGGGCGCATGCCCCTGCTACTACCTCGTCCCCCTGCTGGCGGTGGCGGGCGGCGCTGGAGGAGCTTTGGTGACGGTGGGGATAATCTTCGAGGCGTACCAGATTCCTCTCAAGCTGCTCTCCGTGGGGTTGCTCGGGACAGTAATGTACACATTGGAGAGGAG
>VBPK01000033.1 GCA_005877225.1 Nitrososphaerota archaeon | reverse complement strand
CTCTCCGTGAGGCGGGAGTGACGTTTGAGACGGACAAGACGTACGAAATCAAGGGAAGGATTGGGGAAGTTTGCGACTTCCGAAAGATGTACTCGCCGGGAGAGAGCTACCGCATGGCAATCCTGGCTCCAAAGGAGTACGCGCAATCGATTACGCCCGGAGAGAAGTACGATGTGCGAATAGGTTCGGTGAGGGAGATTTCCCGAAATGAGGAGCACCTAGGAGTCTTCTCCGCCACGGCCTACCGCATCCCTGGAAGCGAGGACCGATTTCGCTTCGACCTCCTGGTCTCTTCGTTCGAGAAGAGGACGGGGGTGAGATTCGAGGAGGGAAAGATGTACGAGGTGACAGGGAGGATTGGTGATGTGTGCGACTTCAAGCTGACCCGAACCGCGGAGAGGAGTCAGCATCTCTTCGTCTTCGCGCCGAGGGAGTATGCGAGGGATCTGACGCCGGGCCAGAAGTACGACCTGACGATAGATTCGGTGCGGGAGAAGACGGAGTGCCATGTCACGGATGCTCGAGGCTTTCCGAGGCTCACGTTGCAGAAGAGGGCGCTCGAGGCCGCGGGGTTGAGGCTCGACGGCGTGGATAGGGAGGGTAAGATTGTCGCGGAGCTGAATCTCAAGAACTCGAAAGGGGTGACACACAGGCTGTTCGCAAATGTGGAGCCAAAGGAGTCGCTGGTGGTCATGAGCATGGACAGGATTGGGGCGAAGGTCGGTGACGTCTTCGACCTGCAGCGTGCACGGAAATACTCCGAAGGGGGGTTTGTCGAGGATTTCAAGAAGTATCGATCACGGGAGCTTTCGAACGTCCGACTGCAGCTCGAAGGAATGAAGCTGAGTATGTTCGTGAACGATACGAGGTTCGAGATTAGCGAGTACCATCTCGATGCATACAAGTTGCAGGCCTTGCTGAGGTGCAATATGGAACCGTTCCAGCGGGAGATCAGGTTCTGGTTCGATGGGAAAGAGGTAACCGCGAAGCTCGGTGGTGCCCTGCCGATAGCGGGTTTTGCCAAACACGCGAGCGGACTAGAAATCACGTACAAGATGGGAAATCGAACGTCCGTCACAACATCAGATGCGCAACTCGCTTTGAGAGCAGTTGAGATGGACAAGAGTGAAATCGGCCGCAGGATTGAATTGTTGTCAAAGCCAGACACGGATGAAGGGACATATGCGCTTAAAGCGGACACGACACTTCTTGGTTATGTCCTCAAAGACCTTACAAGGTTGGGCCGTGGTCGGTACATGAAGGAGAAGGGAGACGCATCTGAGGAGATTTCCCCCGTCGTCTTGGAGAAAGCCCAATGGACAGAAGTAGTTAGGCACCCGTTCCATGAAGGTGACCAGGCGAGGGGTTCGAATCGACGTGGGCCAGATAGCCTGATTCGCAACAAAGATACAAACGAGCTCTGTCTCTTCGAATTCAAGTGGTGGGTCGATACTCAAGGTGCTTACGAGGCGGCCTGTGAACAGGTTCGTGACTATTTCCGCGATTATCGATTGTACAAGGGTGAGAAAATCTCACGTGCGTATATCGGAATACTTGAATGGGATCTCAAGTCGACAACCGGCAGTCTGCGGGTAAAGAGAGTGTGCTAAGATGAGCGAGCTCATGAGAGGTCTAGTCAATCAATTCACGAATTCTCATTTCGAGATATCTGATCCGAAAGGGTATCCTGTGCCTAGGGACAAGCTGAATTGGTTCATGTGGTGCCCGGAAATACTGGAGGTGAGGACGCACCCATACATCGAGGTGATTTGGGCTGACAAGCAGGATAACGTCTACCTCGAATCAATGCCCATTGGGAACATATTGGATTGGGTCGAGCAGAGTAACGGAGAAGATGCGGTTCGCCAAGTCCTCCGGATGGACCTGACGGGATTAGGTACGCGAGAACTCAAGTCGCTGTTGGGAAAAATATTCCCGACGATAGAAAGCCGACTCGCCACCTACGAAGATATCGCTGAAAAGGTCTCGTCACGGCGCCAAGTGAAGTTGGAACTGATTTGGCATGGGCGCAAAGGCGCGACCGCTTGCAGACTCAGGTGTGTCGTCCACCTCAACGATTCTAGCCGCGAGTCAATGAAAACGAATCTGGAGTCTGGCTTGAGCGCGCTCAGAGAGGCATTCGACAAGATTGACAAGTACGAAGGGTAGGGACCAACGCCGCAATAGTGCGGTTCCAAAAAATAATGAACGGAACTTTAGCCTTCGACTACTATCATCGTTAGCGTGCTGCGGACTCTGTCCAACCGGCGTATCTTCCAGGTAATCGTCTCCTTGACCTTCTCCATCGTCTGGCCTTCGATTCGGGCTATGATGTCATACACGCCGTAGACAATAAACACTTCCTTTACGTTCTCTATTGATCTCAGCTCCTTCATGAGCTGCTCCTCCGCGCCTAAATCTGCGTTAATGAGTACGAAAGGCCATAGGCATAGCCCGATCCACCACCTCTCGGCTTTCCTCTGAATGGTTGCGGTATTAATCCTTGCTCCTTAAATCGCGCGCGAGTCTACAGATATGTGAATGTATACAAGTCGTGGGAACAAGTGGCAGGCTACTTCGATGGTGACGGCAACATCTCAATCTCAGACTTGTCCAACCAACCCTTCAAGCTCACCCTTTCGGTGATCTTTACAGACGCGTCGTCCGAGCAGATTTCGATGATTCGGACGTTCTTCGTGAACAGAGGGATTAGGACAAGCAACATTCTGCGCACCTCGAAAGGTACGGCACACATGGTTGCAATCAGCACCTACGAGCGAGTCCTGGCGGCCCTGAAAGCGATGTTCCCCTACCTCTTCAAGAAAGCGAACGAAGCTCAAGCTGTCATCGACTACTACGAAGGGAAAATTCGAGGAAACGACCTTGTCGTCCTGTTCGAGCACGAGGTCGCCGCCGTGAGACGAGAAAGGCGCCCCCGCAAGGTCAAGATCGACGTTCCGTTCACTTTTGCCGAGGGGGATAGGCTGATGAAAGAAGGTCGGAAAGTCAAGCTTAGAGATGCGATTGGAAGATACAGGGCCAAGGTCACCCCAGAAGACTACGAGAGAATTAGAGAAGAATTCTTCAATCAGCACAAGCCGCTTCACGAGTTGGTAAGAAGCTACCCCAGATACGCGAGAGAGACGATTCGAAGGATTCTGGGTAGAGGCAGAGGCCACGTGCTAGTCAAGGGTAAGGGCGTGGTCAACACAACCAACAGCAGATAAGGGCCGACCCAAGGAAAACCGAAAGCTGTGACAACATGGGGCTCGTTGCGCTTCTTGAAAAATCGTCCGCTCGTCAGACTTTGGTGATAGGGGACTGAAGAGGTCTCGCCAACCGTTGGCCCTCCCTATTGGGGATCCGAAACTAACCTAGACGCGCGCCTTTCAATCCCTTGTAACCCATGTAGGATGCCAGAATGAGGAGACCTTCGGCAACAAGGCTGAGAACGAGAATGACGACTCCGCCGTATCCAGCGAACGACAAATAGTAGTAGATGCCATAGAAGGCCCCTAGACGTCCGGCAGTCGTCGGCGTGGGGAATGAAATGACTCCTGTGTAGAGCATCGCTGAAAAGACGGCAAGCGAACCGAGCCCGAACACCGCCAAAGTCAGCAAGAGCCAGCCGGCAGTCTTGAGGTGGGGCTGGGAGACCTCCTCGGCGAGTCTCATTAGCGAGGTAATGACCCTGTACCATGCCAAGAGGGGTGCTATGTACGCGGCGCCGCCGACCGCGATGAATTCACTTTCGAGGTTTCGAAAAGCTTGGCTCTGATAGATGGCTTGGAGACTTGGAGGCGTGCTTCCTAACGCTGGCACGGCACTGACGAACTGGATAGAAACCAAGACACCTCCAATCACTGCGACGACTACGGCAATTACTATCGAATAGATGAGCCAACTGCCGGTGGATTTGTATCGCGGGGCCTCGGCAAGCGTCGACCTGCCAAGATCACGCCATCCGACGATGAGGAAGACCAAGGCGACAATGTAGAAGAGGCCGCCTACCAGGCCGACGAAAGGGACGAATGTGAGCGCTCCGCCTACCATGAAAAACAAGAACGACCATTTGAGGTTGGCAAGCCCCCTCGGCCTCTGGTCGGACACCGGGACGACGGGAGCCTGAGCCGGGCGAGCCTGAGGACCGAAGCCGCGCCTTTGACGGAACCCCGCGTCGGAAGGCT